>JBCBTA010000057.1:0-11584 GCA_039818905.1 Planctomycetota bacterium | reverse complement strand
GATCAGCGTTCGGAGGTCCGACTCCGGCCCGCCGAATTCGATGGGGACGAGTTCGATCGGCACGAGCGTCGGCTCGAGAGGGCGCAGGCGGAGGGCCGCGTCGAGACTGAGCACTTCGGCGAGACGGGCCGAGGCGACCGCGACCGACTCCTGCTCGCGGGCGAGTTCGTTGCGTCGCAGCGAGAGTTCCGTGTCGGCCCGGTCGGCGTCGGCCTGATTTCCCTGTCCGCTCTCGGCGAAGGCGGTCGTCACGCGCACGAGTTCCTCGGTGTTCGCGCCTGTCTCCCGGGCGACGGCGAGCCGTTGCTCGGCGGCGAGCAGCTCGAGCAGTGTGCTGCGCCTGTCATTGCCCCCGAGGGCGAGCATGGCGTTTACGAGAGGGACGTCTTCATCCCAGTCTGATCCCACCCACTCGGCGGTGCTTTCAGCCCAACTCAGGCCGTCGTCCACCTCGAAGGGTCGCGGCAGGAAGAGTTTCGTCCACGCGATGAAGCGCTCGGGCGTGGTGATGCTGCGCACGGTGGCGATGATGGCACGGGCGGCGGTGGCGTCGGGCGAGTCGATGATGGCGCTGATGGGTGCAACGGCGTCGTCGATCCACGACTCGCCAGTCGGGTCGAGAGCCTGCAGGCCCCAGGACGCTGCGGCACAGACGTAGTTCTGCGCATCCCAATCGGTGTCGTCGAAGAGCAGCTCGACGAGGCGCTCGCGCAGGCCGGGTGTATCGGCATGGCGGGCCTTGACGCTCTCGCAGGCGTGGTAGCGCACAACGGGATCGTCGGAAGCGAGGCGGGTGAGGATGTCGGGGGCCGCGGGCGTCACGTTGGTTCGCCGACCATCATCAGGGCGCCTCGTCAGATGGTGTGCGTTCTAGCGGTCCAACTCCGCCGCGACGATGTTCAGCGAACCGATGATCGCGACGGTGTCGGCCAGCATGTGGCCTTCGAGCATCTTGGCCATCACCTGGTAGTTGATGAACGACGGCGGGCGCGTCTTGACGCGCCATGGGCGTGGGCCGCCATCGGCGACGACGTAGTAGCCCAGTTCACCGTTGGCCGTCTCGTTGGCGCCGTACGCCTCGGCGATGGGCGCGTCCCAGCCGCGGTTGCTCATGATGATCTCGAAGTGTTGGATCAGGCCCTCGATCGAGCCGTAGACCTCTTCCTTCTTGGGCTTGACCCACTTGCCGTCGGCGTAGGTGTCGATGGGTGTTCCCTCGATGCGCTTCCACACCGAGTCGTCAAGCAGCTGCCGAATGATGTGGCACGCCTGTCGCATCTCCTCCAGGCGCACCTGGAAGCGTGCGTACACGTCACCATCGGTGTGCACGGGCACCTTGAACTCGACGGGCTCCGCACCCTGGCCATCCCAGTTCTCGGCGTAGCACAGGTACGGCTCGTCCTTCCGGAGATCGCGCTCCACGCCGGAGGCGCGGGCGACCGGGCCGCTGATGGACCACGCGATGGCCTCTTCGCGCGTCATGGTGCCGATGCCGACCGTCCGGTCGTGAAAAATCTTGTTGCGCAGCACCAGATCCTCGAGGTCCTTGATCGCCCGAGGCACTTCCTTGTCGATTAGGTTGCGCACCATCGTGCGGAAGATCTCGTCGTCGGGCAGATCCTTCATGGCGCCGCCGACGCGGGTCCAGTCCGGGTGGTAGCGCTGACCCGAGATGTAGTCGCTGATGTCGTAGATCTTCTCGCGGACGTTGAAGGCGTAGAGGAAGCCTGTGAAGGCGCCAAGATCGAGTGCCGCGGCTCCCACGTTCAACAGGTGATCCTGAATGCGACCGACCTCGGCCATGATCGTTCGCAGCACCTTGCAGCGCGGCGTGATGTCGATGTCGAACAGCTTCTCGACCGCATGGTGCCAGCAGATGTCATTCGAGATCGGTGACAGATAGTTCATCCGCGACACGATCGTCACGTACTGGTTGTAGTCGAGGTGCTCACCGAGCTTCTCGAACCCCGAGTGCAGGTAGCCGATGTGCGGCGTGCAGCGCGCCACGCGCTCACCATCCAGCTCGAGGACCAGGCGGAGCGTGGTGTGGGTCGCCGGATGTTGGGGCCCGAAGTTGAGGGTCCAGCGATCTCCTGTATCAACGTGGTCCTTGAGGTACTCCACGTTCTCGACGCTGGTGTCGTAGCCGTCGCCTGGCTTCAAGGTGTAGGGCACGCGGGCCTCCTCCTGCCTGGGGGGGTTGAGAGCCGGAGTATAGATGGCTGCACGGCCCATGCCGTGGAATTGGCCGGTGCGACTCACCTGCGCCGCACGACCCGCATCGCCACGCAGGTCAGCCCCGAGGGGGGCTTGAGCGGACGTTCCATCGACGCCGATACGCCGCATTGCACGGGACGCCTCGTTGGGTCCGTGGTGGTGGAGTCGGGGGCGATGCGGATGCACACCGCGTCGCCGGGTCAGTCACAGGGAGACCAGGCAATGCAGAATCGCATCCATTTCGCCGCAGGTCGCGGCACGGTGTACATCACAGCACTCGTCGCGGGCCTCGCCGCGTCCACGATGACGGGCTGCTCCATCGGCGGCACGACGACACAGAACAACGAGTTCGCCAAGTATCGCTCGCCGGCACAGAACACGTCGGAGCAGAAGGCGGCCATGGCGGACGCGTGGATCGACGAGACACAGACCGTCGGTACGGAGACGCCGGAGAGCTTCGTCACCGATGCGCAGCGCGTGCAGCTTCCCCAGCGTCACCTCAGCGAGGCGTGGGACAGCAGTGCCGAGACGCAGGCCCGCCGGGCCGCCGCGCAGTCGCAGGCAGTCACCGCCTCGGCCGACGCTTCGGCCGCCTTCAGCGCCGCCGACGCCCGTCAGCAGCAGGCGTTCTCGCAGCGCGACATCTCCCAGGCCGAGGCGGAGCGCCTCGAGCAGGTGTACGCCGCCAAGATCGCCGAGGAGAGCATTCGCACCGCGGCTCAGCAGAACGCGTTCGTCGCCGAGGCGGATCGTCAGGACGAGATCCTCGACGCTGCCGTCAAGGAGTGGCGCAGCGATGTCGAGAAGATGCGGGCCGAGGCCGACGCCGAGTGGGGCCGCGCACAGGCTGAGTACGAGCGCATGCTCGCCGAGCGCGACGCCGTGGAGCTTCGCGGCGGCGCACAGCTCGATCAGATGAAGACCGTCGCCGAGCGCACTTCCGAGCGCGCTTCCGCCAAGGTTCGCGCCCTGCGGGCCGAGGCCGACTCCATCGCCGAGCAGACTGACGCCCGCTCCGGTGAACTGGCCCAGAGCATCCGCACCACCGAGCAGGAGGCCAAGGCCCGCGCAGCGCAGCTTCGCGAGCAGATGAAGGCCGCCCGCGTCGATGGTGAGGCTCGCGCCGCCGAGCTTCGGGCCCGCGCCGTCGCGCTCGAGGAGCAGGACGTCGATGAGACGTTCAGCCTGTCGATGACCGCCGCCGAGGCCCGCTTCGCGCAGACCAAGGCCGAGGCCGATCGACTCTTCGAGGAGGCCGGCTCGCTTGAGGAGTCGCTGCAGGCGGAGATCTCGCGCCGCATCAGCACTTCCGGCAAGCTCTTCGAGATCGATCAGACCGACTACCAGGAGGCGATCGGCGCCATCGACGCCTTCGTCGAGCATGGCAAGGGCGAGGTCGCCATCCAGCGCGTGAAGGCCGATCGCATCGAGCGCGACGCCCGCGCCGAGTTCATCAAGGCCGAGGCCGCGGCTCGTGCTGGCGCCGTCAATGAGACAACGCGTCATCAGAACACCCTCGCCGAGGAGGAGGCCAAGCGCCTTCGCGCCGAGGCACAGGCCGAGGCCGCACGCATCCGGGCCGAGCACCTGGCCATGCTGGCCGAGCAGCGCAAGCGCGGCGAGGTCACCATGCCGGGCAAGACGCAGCCAGTTGCCCCGGGCGCACGCTCGACGGACGCCAACCCTGACTTCACCAAGGCGCCCAAGACCGCCGAGCGCCTCGATCCGAAGCATGTCGCCTCCTTCAAGAGTGCGATCGCCGAGGCCCAGCGCATCCGCATGCAGGCGGACGCCGATGAGCGATCACTCTTCGCCGATGCCGAGCAGCGTCGTACGTCCTTCGGCGCATGGTGGGAGCAGCGCAAGGCTGCCCATGAGGCGTCGGTCGCAGAGACCAACGTCTATGAGCGTCAGACCAGCGCGCAGATCGAGCAGTTCGTCGTCGAGGCCGAGTCGCTGCTGAAGAACGCCACGGCGGAGCTTGGCAACGCCAAGATGCACGCCGAGGCCCAGCGCCGCGAAGCGCTCGCGATGATCACCAACCTCCGGGCCGAGGCGGACGCCATCGACAAGAAGTCCAAGGCGATGGTGACACAGCTCACCGCGCAGGCCGAGGCCGCCGAGCGCAACGGTCAGTCCGAGCTGCGCAGCCTCGAGGTCGTCAAGACCAGCACCAAGAAGCGCGGCGAGGCGATGGCTGAGAAGCTCGTTGCCGAGGCGGACGCGCTGGAGATGAGCCAGCAGGCCGTCGTCGCGCAGATGCGCGAAGAGATCAAGGCGGCCCAGAAGGTGCTCGCCAGTGAGGTCGCCAAGCTCGAGCAGGCAGCGCAGAGCTATCTGGCCGTCGCCGAGGCGACCTACAACGAGGATCTCAGCGAGGTCGCGATGATGGAGCGCGTGCACGAGGCCAACGCCGAGGAGTTCGCTGCGGTGAACGACGCGCGTCGCCGAATGCACGAGGCCGACATCGCCTACATGCGCAACGTCAACTCCGCGAACCAGCTGATGGCGCAGGCCGCCGTGCAGCGCGTCATGGCCGATGCCGAGATGCGTCTGGATGTCGCCCAGTCCAAGGACACCATCGCTCGTGCGTCGATCATCCGTGATCACGCGATCGCGATCGCCACAGTCGATGAGCAGTTCACTGTCGCCGCCGCCGAGGACCGCGCCACCCGCGCCATCTTCGAGTCGCGCATCAGCTCGACGCTCGCCGACCGCAACCGCTCCTACGCCGACATCTATCTCGAGAACAAGCAGGCCGACGCTCGCCGCGAACAGGCTATCGCGGCAGCCGCGGCGTACCGTGAACTCTCCAACCAGGCCATCGCGATGCTGAACGAGCAGAACAGCGCGTTCAACACCGCGGCACAGGAGAACTGGTACTCCGAGCTGGCCCTGCCTGAGGCCCTTCCCGTCCCCGCGGGCGTTCGCGCCCAGGGCCAGGAGGCCGACGCTCTGTTCCAGACGCGCACCATCGCCAACACGAACGTGCGTCGATACGACATCCAGGACTGAGTCCTGACCCGGTGGTCCATGACTGACCCCTGATGCGGGCACGCACTGCTCGCATCACTCCAACCTGACTGGCCACCACGAGCGGGCGACGCTGCGGAGGAACGCGTCGCCCGCTCCTCTTTTTGCGCCCCCGGCCCCAGCCTGCTATGGGGGTTTGCGCTCCGGTCGGGTGCTTGGGAAAGGTGCGTGTCTTCTTCCTGGGTTTTTTCGACGAACCACCAGGTCCCCGTGCGTCTACAAGAGGGTGGGGATGGGTGGAACGCCCCACCCCAAGTTCCCACGAAGGCTGCAGCGGGATGGCCTCTCTCTTCTCCTCCTCCGAAACGAGCCCACACCATGCCACGGACCACACGCACCACGCGACCCAACGAACGAAGACTCACGCTGGCCCTTGGGCTGGCCACACTCGCCGTGCCGGCGACGCTGGTCGCCGCTCCCGCCGTGCTCGCTGCCGGCAAGGGCTCGCCCCTCCGCGGCCCGGAGGTCGGCGCGGGCGCCGAGCCGTCGCTGCTGTCACGCAACTACGACGGCCGCCTCCGTCGCCTCGAGGTCGCGCCCGAGGTCGCGGCACTCGATCTCCTGGAACTCCGCGACGACGAGCGGGCTCGCGTCCTCGCCATCCTCGACGAGCGAGCCGCGGCGCTCGACCGCGTCGTGGTCGAGAACATCGACCTGCTCACGCAAATCGAGGGTGCCGCCGAGGGAGGCATGGTCCTGCGCCTGCTCCACCTCGCCGCGCAGATCCACAGTCGTTTCACCGACGTCGTCGGCTACGAGTCCGTCGGTGACCAGCTCGCGTCCGTCCTGCCGAGCGAGCAGGCCCGCCGCCTTGAGTCGGTCGCCGGCGAGTACTGGGATGCCCTGCTGAGCGAAGAGTGCGGCGAGGATGCGGGTCGCATCGAGCGCTACATCACGCAGCGCCGCATGGCCCTTGAGATGTTCGGGGCCGAAATCGAGCACTCGGTCGAGCGCGTCTTCGAGGACACCGAAGACGACGAGTTTGAAATCGTGCTCGCACAGCTCGACATGACCGCCACGCAGCAGCAGGCCGTGGACAATCACATCGCCAACTTCGTCAAGCAGACGCGCATGACACCGACCAAGCAGGAAGAAGTTGCACTGCTCATGTCGATCTATCGCGAACTCGACGAGGAGCGGCGCACCAGACTCTTCGAGCTCGTCATCTCCATGGGCGAGTGAGAAACGGTCGCAGCAAAAAGTTCTTCAACAAGCGCGCGCCGGAGATGCATCGGCGCAACTTGCTTGCGGTAGACGGGAGCAGAGATACCTGAGTTCCTCCTTCTCGCTCCATCTGACCAATGCCTGGTCGCGGCGGCTCCCGCAGCCTCGGTCCTCCGCCGCGACCGGGTGATTTTTTGTGTTGATCTCGTTCGTCAGCCGCTCAGCCGCTCTGCTGTTCCGGACGCATCAGCGGGAAGAGCACCACGTCGCGAATCGTCGGGCGATTGAGCAGCAGCATCACCAGACGATCGATGCCAAGCCCCAGTCCGCCCGCCGGCGGCATGCCGACCTTCAGCGCATTGACGAAGTCCTCGTCGAAGTTGCGGAACGTGGACTCTTCATCATCCAGTCCCGCAAGCTGATCGCGGAAGCGCGACGCCTGTACGTCCGGATCGTTCAGCTCCGTGTAGTGCGGCCCGACTTCCATGTGCCCGATGAACAGATCCGACCGGTCCGCCACCGACGGATCATCCGGATTCGGACGGGTCAACGGACTCAGCGCCGCCGGGTACCGCATGATCCATGTCGGACGCCCCGGATCGATCGAACCCTCGGCGACCTCCTCGAAGAGTTCATTCACGAGCAGCAGCGGATCGATGTCCGATGCGCCGCGCCCTTCCGCTTCGAGATGGGCCGCCCACTTGCGCGTCAGGCCACGCTGCTCCGCCTCCGTGCGCACACGTGCGATGTCTTGCATCGAGAAGCCCAGGGCGCGCTCGAACAGATCGGCATACGTCACACGATCGAACGCTGACTCGTAGTCCACCGTGATGTCACCGAAGGGCATCGCGCTGGGACTGATGCCGATGATGCGGGCGATGTGCTCTGCCGTCTCGCGCACCAGCCCCTCGGTGATGCCCATCACGCTCTCGACGTCGCCGTAGGCTTCGTACAGCTCGAGCATGGTGAATTCTGGATTGTGCTGCTTGTCGAGCCCCTCATTCCGGAAGTTGCGGTTGATCTCGTACACCCGCGGCATGCCGCCCACCAGCAGCCGCTTGAGATACAGCTCCGGCGCGATGCGCATGTACAGGTCGATGCTGAGCGCATTCATGTGCGTGATGAACGGACGTGCCGCTGCGCCACCCGCCTGTGTCTGCAGCATCGGCGTCTCGACTTCGAGGAAGCCGAGCTGCGCGAGTTGCTCACGGATCGTGCGCACGATCTCCGCGCGCATGCGGAACGTCCACATGGTGTCGGGGTTGGTGTACAGATCGACGTAGCGGCGCCGGTAACGCTGCTCCAGATCCGTCAGCCCCGCCCACTTCTCCGGCGGCGGCGCAAGACTCTTCGCCCCCATCGCCAGTGCCGACGCCCACACCGTGATCTCGCCCTTCTTGGTCTTCATCACTGGCCCCTCGGCGACGACGAGATCGCCCAGGTCCAGTTCCTTTGCGATGTCGAAGCCCGGGGCCTCCACATCGCGCGCGCTCACCGCGACCTGCATGTCCGGCACCGCGCCGGGGAAGGCGTCTTCGCCATCGGTCGCCGCGGCTGTCGTGTGATCGCGGAGTTGCAGCCAGATGAGCTTGCCGCCCGCCCGCTTGAGCATGACGCGCCCGGCGATGCGGACGCGGGGCCGGTCATCGACGACCTCCCCCCGCTCCTCGCCCGCCTTGACCCGCTCGCGAGCCGCGGCGTCGGACGCCTGATTCGCCTCGTCCGCCGCCTGGTCGTACAGCCCGCGGGCCTCGGACAGCGAAATCAGATCGGTGGTCCGCCCGCCGTAGGGACGAGCCCCGAGCGCAGCGATGGCGTCGCGGTTTTCGCGTCGCTGCTGCTCCAGACGGTGCGGCGATTCGAGTGTGTCAGTCTCGGTGGTCTGCTGATCGGCCATGCGGGGATGGTACGGTCATCGGTGAATCGGATCGGAGATCCATGCCCTCCCCCACCCTCACCACGCCGCGGCTGCAGCTTCGCCCTGTCACACCCGCGGATCTCGACGCCATGTGCGCCGTCTTCACCGACCCCGTCGCCATGCGCTACATCGGCGACGGCTCCGTCCGCACGCGCGAGCAGATCGCGGCGTCGCTGGCCAGATCCTTCGACTTCTCCGGGCCGCGGCCCGTCGCCATCTGGGCGGTGCAGCGACAGGACACGGGCGAGGTCATCGGCGATGCACTGCTGGTGCCCATCCGACGCAGCGGCACGGCGGCGGACGACCCCGAGGGCCGCGGCCCCGACATCGAGGTGGGCTACCGGCTCGCGCAGGCACACTGGGGCCACGGCTTCGCCACCGAGGCCGCCGGTGCGGTGCTGGCTTTTGCGATGGACACCCTCAAGCTGCCGCGCGTAATCGCGGTGGCGTATGAGGCCAACGTCGCCAGCCTCCGCGTGCTCGAGAAGATCGGCATGCGACGCGTCGGCCTGACGGACGCGTACTACGACGCCGAGCTGGTGCTGTGTGAGACGCGGACGTCGGAACCGCGGCGGACGGCGCGGTAGCATCGCGCGGATATGGGAAACAACGGCATCAAGCGCATCGGCGTGCTCACCGGGGGTGGCGACTGCCCCGGCCTGAACGCGGTCATCCGTGTCGTCACCAAGGCGGCGATGTTCGATCACGGCTGGGAGGTCTTCGGCATTGAAGACGGCTACCTCGGCCTGATCGAGAATCGCATCCGCAAGCTCAACGCCGACGACGTCTCGGGCATCCTTACGACCGGCGGCACCATCCTCGGCACTTCCAACAAGGCCAACCCGGCACGCTACGCCGTGGGCAAGAACGACGACGGCACGCCCATCTTCGACGACGTGCGCGAGCAGTGCGTGCAGAACGCCCACGACCGCGGCATCGATGCGGTCGTCTGCATCGGCGGCGATGGCACCATGTCCGGCGCATCGCAGCTCGTCGAGAAGGGGCTGACGTGCGTCGGTGTGCCCAAGACCATCGACAACGACCTCGTCGGCACAGACATCACCTTCGGCTTCCTCAGCGCGGTGGACATCGCCACCGAGGCCCTGGACCGCATCCACACGACCGCAGCCAGCCACAGCCGCGTCATGTTCGTCGAGGTGATGGGGCGCAACGCCGGATGGATCGCCCTCTACGCCGGCGTCGCGGCAGGTGCCGACATCATCCTGATGCCCGAGATCCCCTTCTCGATGGAGGCGATCGTCAAGTACATCAAGCATCGCAAGGAGATCGGGCGCGATTACACCGTGGTGTGCGTCTCCGAAGGCGCCACACAGATCGGTGGTGAGCAGACCGTGTGGAAGGTCGATCCCACCAGCCCGGATCCGATCCGCCTCGGCGGCGTCGCCGAGAAGCTCGCCGATGATCTGGAGCGCCATGCCGGGCTGGAGTGTCGCGCGTCCATCCTCGGACACGTGCAGCGCGGCGGCTCGCCCGCCGCGGCCGATCGCATCCTCGCCACCGAGTTCGGGCACCACGCCGTGCGCCTGCTCGCCGAGGGCAAGACCAACCGACTCGTGGTGCGCCAGGGCGCACGTGTCACGGACATCGATCTGCACAGCGCAGCAGACCAGCAGCGCACCGTCCCGATGGATGACCCGTTGCTGCTCGCGGCACGCTCCGTCGGAACGTGTTTCGGGGATGGGTAGGAGAAGCACAGCGAAGATCGCGCAGGCTCCCGCTGCTACATGTCGTGCTGCTCGAGCAGGTCGAGTTCCGCGCTGAGGTTTCTTCGGGCGGCGTATTCGCGCTCAGACCGGAAGAACGGCGTCGCGTAGATGTGGTCTCGATCCAGCATGCGATACAGGAAGGCGATGCGTCCCTGATTGAACGCATCATCCGAGGCGAAATCGAACTCCGCGCGGATCGCAGCCCGGTAGGCGTCGTACTCCTCCGGTGTGCCCCCAAGGATGGACAGATCGACATCCGACACCAGCGCTGCATCGCTTGCGCCTGACCGTGTCTGATCGTGACGCGTGGCGAGAATCAGGCCGCGCACCTCTTGCACGAACGCTGGCGCGCAGCCGAGCAGGCCAGCGATCATGCCCGCCGCGTCGGCGCTGCGGGCTTCGTTGTCGGGGCGCTCGGCGATGAAGACACAGTCATGCAGCCACAGCGCGAACTCCACGGCGTCAGTGTGATCGGCAAGGCCCTGGACCTCGTCAAATCGCTCCAGACACCAGGCGATGTGCGCAAGATCGTGATAGATCCGTGGCGGATTGGTGTACATCGTCGCCAGCATCTCGAACGTGAGGTCCGCTTCATGGCTCGACTGAAAGGCACCGACACGCGCGCACAGCGCGTCCCAGCGGTCGTGCATGGCGGATTCGTCCAGCGTGAACATGACCCAGGCCTCTTCCACAGAGCGACCCGGGCAGGCGATCTACTGCTCCGGCGCGCGATGGGCCTTGTCACGATACCACTCTTCGCGGGCGCGACTCGCGAGGTCTTCGACGTCTTCGGTCTCAACCGTGAGCAATTCGACGGCGGTCTTTTCGAGATCGGTGAGATCTCTCGACACGAGTATTGCGTTGAATTCTTCTGCCGCCTGCTGGTCGCCGTCCAGAGAGACCTTGACGAGGCTCTCGAATGCAGCCGTGCGTGGGACGAGATTGTGCCCGAGAGCGCCGAGTTGTCGTGATGCGGCGACGACGTAGTCTTCGGCGCCGAGGTCAACCAGATCCTTGGTGGAGGCCGGATCGCGGAGTTCCAGGGCAAGTCGCGGATAGTCCGCCGGTTTGAGCGTGCCCACGCCGCGTGCGGCGAGCGCGGCGGTATAGACAAGATCGTTCGGATCCGCGGCCTTGGCCCGTGCGAGGAAGTGAATGACCTCGCCTTCTCGAGCCTCTTCGTGTGCGTACTTGGCGGCTTGGGCAAAGAAGAAGGCCTTCTCCTCACCGGTGGCACCGTAGCTCTGGGCGGCCTCGGCGGTGGCGCGGGCGAGCGTGAGTGGATGGGTGCTGCGATTGGTGCGGAAGCTCTCGTGAAGGCGCAGTTCGCACCGCAGGACGTTGGCGTCCTCATCGGTGCTGGGACTGACCTCCGCGACTTCGGACGCCACTTCGCCGGCACCGGATTTGAGTTGCAACTGCATCGGGCGCCGTGGAGCAAGCCAGAATGCAAGCGCACGACCGCTGTTGAGCTCGACACCCGTTCGCTCGCCGTCCATGTAGAGGTACAGGCGAGTGTCGGGCT
>JBCBTA010000056.1:0-11435 GCA_039818905.1 Planctomycetota bacterium | reverse complement strand
ACTCAAAATCCCGGGGCGCCCGGGTGGGCGCGCGAGGGGTACACGTCAGGGAGTGAGGCCTCGTCGGCCTCGCGTGATGACGGTACGTCGGTGCGAGGCGTCGGGTCAAACTTCCGTCGCGATGTCTGCGGTAGCATCGCAGCCATGCGCTTTGTGCTGGCGACATTCGGGTCCTGGGGCGATGTGAAGCCCTTCGCGGCGATCGCTCGGCGAGCGCGGCGGATAGGGCATGACGCGGTTGTGGTCACCGACGTGTGGTACGCCGACCGGCTGCGCGCACGGGGCGTGGAGGTCGCAGGATTCGATGCGGGCCTCGACCCGGATCTTCCCAAGCGGCGGCCGGAGATCATGCACCGGTGGAAGGGGACCGGGATCTTCTTTCGGGAGGTGCTGTCTCCGGCGCTGGCGCCGATGTACCAGGCGACGCGGGCTGCGATCGATGCGCTTGGGGCGGACATGGTCCTGTGCCACCACGTTGCCTGGGGTGCCATGTGGGCCGCGCAGGAGATGGAGGCGCCCTGGTCGATGGCAGCGATGGCACCGGCATCGTGGATGTCGCTCGAGAATCCGAACATGTACCCGGTGATGCCTGATCGGGATCACTATCGCATGTGGGCGCTCAAGCTGGGCAACGCCGTGAGCAGGCGCGTGGTGCGCGCCATGACAGATGGTGTTGCCAACCGTGCTCGCTGCAACCTTGGGCTGCCGGCGCAGCGCGACGTCATGCTGGCGCGTACATTCGGCGGGCACATGAATCTCGGCCTGTGGTCGCCTCAGTTTCGCGGTCCGGCGGGCGACGATCATGCTGCCTCGCATGTCACGGGGTTTCCGCTCGAATCGCCGGACGCTGAGCCGGAACTGGACCCGGCCATCGAGACATTCCTCGATGACGGTGCGCCCCCGGTGCTGATCACGCTGGGCACATCGGCAGGCGCGATCTCGAGCGAAGTGCCGCGGATGGTGGCGGGCGTGTGCGCCGCATCACGGCGCCGAGCGCTGATCCTGGTGGGCAACCGGGAGTCCCTGCCGCGTGAGATGCCACCGGGTATCGCGGCGTTCGAGCATGCGCCGTACGCACGGGTGATGCCGCGGTGTGCGGCGGTCGTGCATCACGGCGGAGTCGGGACGACCTCGGAGGTCCTGCGAGCGGGGAAGCCGGCGGTGATCGTCCCGTTTGCACACGATCAGTTTGACAATGCGAGGCGATGTCGGATGGCGGGATGTTCGGTGACGCTGGATCGACGCACGCTCAATGCCGCACGAATCCAGACGGCGCTGGATCGGGTAACCGACACCGCGACCTTTGCCGAGGCGTCGGAGCGCATGCGAGCATCTATCGAGCAGGAGGACGGGCTGGGGACAGCTCTCTCGCTGCTTGCACCGTCACCGGTCGCGGCAACGGCGACCTCAGACGGTGGCTGACGGCGCTGTGGGTGACGTGCTCTGCGACCGTCCTCGCCATGAGCGGCGACCGGTGATGTGCAGCACGAAGCTGTGCCACTGAATGGCGGTCATCATGACGATGCCAACCGGGTGGAGCAGTGCGCCGAGAATCGGCTGGCCGAAGCGCTGTGCCAGCAGCATGCGCTGCGTAAACGCGAGGGCGATGGCGAGGATAGCAGGCAGTGAGCCGCCCGCGTCCCATGCGCCCAGCGGGATGCCGAGGAGGTAGACCCACGGCAGGACGTGGCCGATGAGGTGCAGTGCGGTGATGAACAGCAGCAGGACGGGGGACCCGAGCCCTTCGTACGCGTTCTTGGCGAAGCCGCGCCATGACTGTCCGAGGCCTTCATACATACGGCATGAGCAGAGGTCGGTGCCGTCGAAGAGATCGCTGCGATAGCCGGCGCGGCGGATGGCTCGCGGCATACGAATGCCGTCGTGCATGGAGTCCTTCCAGGACTCATGGCCACCGGCGGCGTCGTAGGCGTCGCGGCGGACGAGGAGAAACTGACCGCACCCGGCAGAGGCCGCCGGGCTGGGGTTCTCGCGCATACGGGGCATGGGGAGGTAGCTGAAGAGCACGAAGTGGATCATCGGGACGATGAGCGCTTCGGCAAGGGTGCCGGTGAGCTCGCGCGGAAAAGTCGAGATGAGCTGAGCGCGAAGACGCAGGGCTTCATCCAGCGCGAGCCGCAGACACGCCGGCTCGAAGCGGACGTCGGAGTCGGTGAACAGGAGCCACTGCCCTCGGGAGGCATGGGCGGCCTGTGCGCACGCGTGCTGTTTGCCGACCCAACCGGGTGGGAGTGGTGCGTGCGGCGCAATGCGGACGCGGGGGTCTTCCTGTGACAGCCGGCGCAGAATGTCAGGTGTGTCGTCGGTGCTGTCATCGTCGTAGACGACGACTTCAATCTCGGGATAGTCGTTGGCAAGCAGCGAGCGGACGCATGCCTCGATGTTGTCCTGCTCGTTGCGGGCCGGAATGCAGATCGTGATCAGGGGCGCAGGTGTTGGCGGCCGCGCCTCGGCGTCTGCGCGGCGATAGACACCGAAGTTGATCAGCGTCATCGCGAGTCCACCGCCGGCGATGACACCGGCCGAGATCATGAGGATGGCCCAGATCACGTCGTGGTCTCCTGAGCTTGGAGCCGAGGTGTGTCGAGTGTGCCGGACTTGCCGCGAAGCTTGAGCAGCAGGTCGTACACGGGGTTGATGCGTCCGGACTGGCTGACGAGGGGCGTGAATGGTGCGGCATCCCGCGCGGTCACGAGTGTGGCGAGCGCGGCGGCATTGCGCGCCATGCCATCGGTGATCGCACGGTGCCAATCGGTGGTGGTGTGACCGTCGCAGTCGCAACGCTCGAAGCGCAAGAAGATCTCGGGTTTCTTGTCGAGCCAGAAGGCGTACTCGACTGCAAGGCTGAGCACCCGGACATCGCCGCGGGACTCCTGGGTGCGTGCGGCGATGGCGGCGGCACCGGGTCGAACGCGAATGGGCGTACGCACGTCGGCGAAGCGTCCTTGCGGCGTGATCCAGAGCGTGGGCCGAGCTTCGCCCGCGAAGAACTCCAGGATGTAGTCGCTCATCGCCTGGAGGGAGGCGGGGTCATCGGGGTCGATCCCGAAGATGCCCAGCTTGCGCATGAACTTGAACTTCTCGAGTTGCGAAGCGTCCATCGGTGCGCGGACGGAGCGCTCCGGGAAATAGGTCATCCCGGCGGGACAGGCAATGAGCGGGTCCCACCAGGAGACATGATTCTGCGTGATGATCAGCGGCGTGTCCGCGACTGCGCAGGCTTGGGCTGCGGAAGCGGAATCGGTGGCGACGTGCACCGCGGCGAAGGACCGTCGGAGCATGCGCTCGACGTAGCGGCTGAAGAAGCGCGTGAAGCGCGGAGCCGGCGCAGCAGGTATCAGGTGACCGTCGCCGGCTCTGGACATGGCTGTGGCTCGCTGACGGTCAGTTCACTGTGTTCGACGGCGATGCCGGCATCCTCGGCGAGTGCCGCCGCGGCCGTCACGCCACTCATGAGCACCATGGGGACGCCGGGCCCGGGGTTGGCGCTACCTCCGGCGAGGTAGAGGTTGCCGAGCACGCGCGACCGATTGCGCGGCTTGAAGCCGCCCTTGAGTCTGCCGTGCGAGGCAAGGCCGTAGATCGCGCCGCCTTCGGCGTTGTACATGCGATCGATGTGATTGGGCGTGAGATGGCGCTCGACGACGATGTGATCCTCGATGTCCGGCATGCCGCCACGCGTCTGCAGAACGTTCATGACGACGGGTCGGTACTGCTCCAGCAGGCCGCCGGGTCCTTCCCACGTCTGGCCATCGCGGAGGTAGGGGGTGTGGATGAGGACGTAGAGGGCTTCGCAGCCGGGAGGTGCCTGATCAGGATCGGTGCGCGACGGTACGGCGAGGTAGATCGACGGATCACGGGCGGGAATGCCCTTGCGATAGATGTCGTCGAACTCATCTTCGGACGATGCGCTGAAGAGGAAGTCATGGTGTGCGAGATGGTCGTACTGGCGGTCAAGACCAAGGTAGAGGACCAATCCGCTGCACGCGGGCGAGTACTTCCGCGCAACCGACCGCTGCTCACCAGCGGCGCGGCCGGATCCGAGCAGATCGCGCATGGTGCGCTGGACGTCGCAGTTGGAGATGACGGCATCGGCATCGATGGTCCGGCCGTCCTCGAGCTCGACGCCGGTGGCGCGTCCGCCTTCCTGACGGATGCGTGACACGCCCACACCCGTGATGACCTCAGCGGCGCCCGCGCGGACGATGCGCTCGAGCGTGCGTGCGACCTGACGCGTGCCGCCCATCGGGTACCAGCACCCGTTGTCCACCTGCGCAGAGGCGATCAGCGAGAGGATCGAGGGCGCGAGGAAGGGCGAGGAGCCGACATACTGGAGGAAGTGCTCGCACATCTGCGCGACGTGCGGCTCGCTGATGTGACGATGGACGGTCGCCCCGCACGTGCTGTGCAGGCGCATGGCAAGGACGTCCTTGAGCAAGTCCGGATCGCGCGGCGGTGGCGATCGCATGAGATCGCTCATCGCACCGAGGTCCTTATAGAAGAAGACCTTCTCGCTCAGGCGGAACATGCGCCGGGAGTACTCGATGAACTGGGTGTAGCCCTCGCCGACACCGGTGCCGGGGAACTGCTGCTCGAGCGAGGCGGCCATGGCGTGTGGATTGGCAAGCAGATCAACAACGACCCCGTCGTCGTACATGCAACGCCACTGCGGATCGAGTGGGACGAGATCAATCTCATCCTCCACGCGCCGACCGCTGCGGCGGACGATGCCGCGAAGCACTTCGGGCAGCGTGATGATCGTCGGGCCCATGTCGAATCGGAAGCCCGACTCTTGGAGGACGTTCATCTTGCCGCCGAGGTGCTCGTTGCGCTCGACGATGGTGACTTCGAAGCCGCGGCTGATGCAGTCGGCTGCCGCCGCGAGTCCGGCAAGTCCGCCGCCGATGACGGTGATTCGTTGCAGTGTCTGGCTCATGGGGTCGTTGTTGCACTCCCGAGGACGGAAGGACGTTCCGGCGAGGGTGCGTTCGCCGCGTCGTCCGGTGTGGATGAGGGTGTTCGCGATCGTCCGTAGAGAAAACCGATGGCTTGGAGCAGCCTGCGGGGCTCCGCGGGACGATGCAGGGGAATTCGGATTCGAGAAGACGTGGTGGAGACGACGACTGGGCGGGTCATTTGGAGCAGGCCGTCCACGCCGTAGGAAAGGCCCCAGCCGCTGGCCCCGTGGCCACCGATGGGTGTCGCAGGGTGCGCCGTGGGCAGGATGGTGTCGTTGATGGTGACGTTGGAGGCGCCGAGACGCTCGGCAAGGGTGCGGGCACTGCGGCGATTGCGGGTGTAGATGCTGGTCGCGAGATGCTGGTCGCACGAACGGTGGATTGCCAGGGCGTCGTCGATCGACCGGGTGGGGACGACGGCGATGACGGGGCCGAAGTGGTCACCCGCCACCAGGGGAGCGTCGCGGGGGCAGTCCACGATGGCGAGGGGTCGAAGGGTTCGATTGGTCGGCGGCTCGGCGACGCCGCTCAGTGAGCGCCCACCCGCGGCGATGGCGCCGGATGCGAGTGAGAAGCAGGTTTCGGCGGCAAACGGCGTGATCAAGGCGCGGGGCCGAGCACCGGAGGCCAGCGGAGCCAGTGCCTTGAGGAAGCGCGGATAGACCCTCGCATCGACGAGCGCACGGCGTGGGGCCATGCAGGTCTGGCCGGCGTTCATGGTGACGCCGTTCCAGACGGCGGCGGCGGCCAGTTCGGGGTCGGCATCGGCGAGGACGAATGCGGAGTCGCGGCCGGAAAGCTCGAGCGTGCTCGGCGTGAGCTTGCGGGCAAGCTCGCCGGCAATGATGCGTCCGACTCCTGTTGACCCCGTGAAGACGAGGTGGTCGAGATCGTGCTCCTCGAGCATGCGCCCGCCCGCCTCGCGGGTTGCCTCGGTCCAGCGAAGTGTCCCCTCGGAGAGCCCGGCCTTGCTGGCGAGTTCGAGCAGTCGAGCCTGGGTGTCGGGCACATGCTCCGAGGGTTTGACGATGACGCGGTTGCCGGCAACGAGGGCCTGCATCAACTGGATGCCGAGCAGCTGCACCGGGTAGTTCCACGTTGCGATGATGCCGACCGTGCCGAGTGGGGCTCGAGTGATGCTGTGCTTCTGACCAAGCTGCCAGAGGGCGCGACCACCGACACGCCGAGGGCGCAGGTACCGCGCGGCGTTGCGCTCGAGCCACGTGCACGCGGCGAGCAGCGCCATGATGTCTCCACTCAGCGCTTCTTCTTCGGGTTTGTCGATCTCGCGATGCATGAGGCGTGCGAGATGCGATGCCTCGGCGGCGATTTCGGACCGAAAGGTCCGCAGCCAGGCGAGACGAGCCCGCATGGGGGTGGGGGTAGACGCTGCATTCCCTGCCATGACCTGCAGTATAGAGAGCCGCTTTGCATTTGACGCCGCCGCATCCGAGACTTGGCCGCTGTCGAAGACAGGCACGATCGAGTCACTCTCTCGCCTTGGGGTCTTCCATGATCGCTCGTTCACAACCGTCGGTCGCAGTCATTGGTGCAGGTCCCGGCGGACTGGCGTCGGCGATGCTCCTCGCCGCCAGCGGACTCCCGGTGACGGTGTACGAGGCGCAGGATGAGATCGGCGGTCGCACCGGCCGCGTTCATCAGGACGGGTACAGTTTCGATCGCGGTCCGACGTTCTTCCTCATGCCGTACGTGCTGGACGAGATCTTCGCGGCGGCGGGGCAGCGACTGTCAGATCGGGTAGAGCTGGAACGACTCGATCCGATGTACCGACTGATTGTCGGCCAGCGCGACGGCAGTTCGCCCATCACGCTCGATGCCACGCAGGACGTCCAGGAGATGGCACGTCGCATCGCTGCGATCGACGCGGCGGACGGCGCAGCGTTCCCGCGCTTCATCGCCGACAACCGCGTGAAGCTCAAGGCGCTGGAGCCGGTTCTCCGTCGGCCGTTCAAGAGCCCGATGGATCTCGTGTCGCCTGAAGTCATCCGGGCTGCGCCGCATGTGCGTCCGCACATGACGGTTGATGGGCTCCTGGGACGCTACTTCAAGCACCCGGCGGTGCGTCTGGCGACCGGATTCCAGAGCAAGTATCTCGGCATGTCGCCCCTCGAGTGCCCGAGTCTGTTCACGATTTTGCCCTTCATTGAGTACGAGTACGGCGTCTGGCATCCGCGTGGCGGCTGTCATGCCCTGATGCTCGCGATGGCGGAGGTGGCAGAGTCACTGGGCGTGCGGATCGAGACGGGCGCGCCGGTGGATGCCATCGACTTCGAGGGTCGCCGAGCGACCGGCGTCATCGTCAACGGTGAGCGTCATCCGCACGACCACGTCGTGGTGAATGCCGATGCGACGTGGGCGATGAAGAAGCTCATTCCAGAACGTCTGCGCGGGCGGGAGACCGATGCGCGAATCGACGCGCGTCGGTACTCCTGCTCGACATTTATGATGTATCTCGGCGTGCGCGGCGACGTCGATCTCCCGCACCACTCGATCTACATCTCGAGCAAGTACCGCGAGAATCTCGACGACATCTCCAATCGCGGCCGTCTCAGCGAAGACCCGTCCTTCTACGTGTGCAACCCGTCGCCTCGGGATCCGTCATTGGCGCCTGACGGCTGCTCGTCGCTGTACGTGCTCGTTCCCACGCCGAACTGCACGTCGGAGATCGACTGGGCTGGGCAGACGCCGCACCTGCGCGAGGAAGCGTTCAAGCAGATCGAGCGACGTCTCGGGATCTCGGATCTTCGCGACCGGACCGAGGTCGAGATCCTGTGCACACCGAGCGACTGGCGCGGGATGAACATCAACCACGGCGCGACGTTCAACCTGGCCCACACGCTTGGACAGATGCTGCACAAGCGCCCGAAGCATCGCCTGCCGCAGACCGATGGCGTGTGGCTGGTGGGCGGTGGCACGCACCCCGGATCGGGTCTGCCGGTGATCTTCCTGTCGTCGCAGATCACGAGCCGGCTGTTGTGCGAGGAAGTCGGGGCGTCCTACGCCGGGACCGATGTTCCGCTGCATCGGATCGGTGAACACGCGTCGGATGCGCAGCCGGCATTGGTCTAGCACATGGGAGCTGGCATGGAGTCGTTGCGTTGCATCGTTCAGGGTGCCACTGGTGGCATCGGGTCGGCATTGTGTCGTCAACTCGCCGCGGGTGGTGCGCAGCTTGCCGTCGCCGGGCGCGACGACGCGAAGGTTCGTGCTCTCGCGGAGGAAGTCGGCGGTGAGCCCCTGGTGTACGACGCGACGGACGCGGGCGCTGTGGCCGACGCGGTCGAGCAGGCGACAGCGGTGCTTGGCGGTCTGAACGGTGCGGTGAACTGCGTCGGTTCGATCCTGCTGAAGCCGGCGCACACAACGACGGACGAAGAGTTCCGCCGCACCATCGACCTCAACCTCGGCACGGCGTTCTCACTGCTTCGGTGCGCAACGAAGGGAATGCCAAAGGGCGGTGGGGGCTCGATCGTGCTGGTGTCATCGGCGGTGGCGCGGCACGGTTTTGCGGCACACGAAGCCATCGCCGCGGCCAAGGCGGGCGTGATCGGGCTGGCGCTGGCGGGAGCGGCCTCTTACGCCAGCAGGGGGGTGCGGATCAATGTTGTCGCGCCGGGTCTGACGGATACGCCGATGGCGTCAGGCATCACGTCCAACGAGGCGGCGCTGAAGGCCTCGCTGGCGATGACGCCGGACGGGGCACTGGGTGATCCGGCGGAGGTCGCGCGGGCGATGGCGTTCCTGCTTGATCCGGCCAACAGTCACATCACCGGCCAGGTGCTTGCCATCGATGGCGGGCTGGGCTCGATGCGTGCCAAGTAGACTGATGGGGTGACAACGGTGCCTGAAGATCAGCTGCTGACTGCCATGCGGGAGGCAACGACACCAGATGGTGTGTCGCTGGAGGAACTGCAGCGCGATCGGACCACGCTCGTCGTGTTCCTTCGGCACTCGGGGTGCCCGTTCTGCCGAGAGGCATTGGCGGATGTCGCGAAGAACCGCCCGGCAATTGACGCGCGTGGTGTACAGGTGGTTCTGGTGTGCCAGTGGGCCGACGGTGCTGCGGATCACCTGTTTGACAAGGCTGGTGTGCGCGATGTGCCGCGGCTGCATGATCCGGATGGAGCGTTGTACCGGGCGTTCGAGATCAAGCGCGGCAACCTCTGGCAGTTGTTCAGCCCGTGGGTGCTGCTCCGCGTGATTCAGGTGTCGTTTGCCGGGCATATGGCCGGCAAGGCTGTCGGAGATGTCTTCCAGATGCCCGGTGCGGTGCTGGTGAAGGGTGGTCGCGTGTTGCACCGGGTGCGCTATCGGTCGCAGGCGACGCGGCCGGACTACGCCGCGGCTGCGTGCGCCGTCGAGACGTAGGTGCATCCGGCCCCATGTGCCGGGCGAAACCCGCATGGAACCCGACTGCAGGAACCCCTGAAGGAGCTGTCCATGCTCACGCGACTGTCACTGGGATCGATCGCATGTCTCGCTCTTCTGAGTGGATGTGTGGCTGATGGCGACTCGGCCACACCCGCCATGCAGGAGACTGCGTCGGCGTCGTCTGTCGAGGCACCTCCGCTCGGCAAGATCTACACGGTGCGGCAGGGTGCGGACCCGGTGATTCAGGTGGGTGAGCGATTCACCAACGGCGATTGCGTCGTGCGTGAGTCGCTGCCGGTCGGCTACCCGCGTCCCACCGCGGTCGGGTCGATCGAGATCAAGACGTATCCGTCGGTGCGGCGGGCAGAGATCACGGGAACGGGCGGTCCCGATCGTGGGACGACCATGGGCTTCTGGCCGCTCTTTCAGCACATCTCGACGCGTGACATCGCCATGACCACGCCTGTCGAGATGGATCTGCCGGGCTGGAGCGCCGAGGACGAGTCGGCGCCCGAGCAGTGGACGATGTCGTTCCTGTACCGCACGCCGGATCTTGGTGACACCGGGCGTGACGGCATGATCGTCATCCGGGATACCGATCCCGTGACGGTGCTGGCGATCGGTGTGAAGGGCTCGTACACGACGCAGAACTTCACGACACCGATGCGCGAGCTCGAAGCGTGGCTCGCGGAGAGTGGCGATTGGGAGCAGGCGGGTGCCCCGCGGTGGTTCGGGTACAACGGTCCGTCGGTGCCCGTCGGACTGCGCTGGTCCGAGGTGCAGATTCCGATTCAGCCCGTTTCGGCCGCCGTCGCGGAGCGAGAGTGAGCGACCTGCTCCTGATCATCCATGCCTTTGCCACCATGGTGATGGTGGGGGTGATCTGGACGGTGCAGTTGGTGCACTATCCGCTGTTCGCGCTCGTCGGCCGCGAGGGATTCGAGCGGTACCAGCGGGCGCACATGCACCGAATCACGCTGATCGTCGGTCCGGCGATGCTCACCGAAGCGATCACGACGGTCTGGCTTGTGGTGCTTCCCCCGGACGACGTCGATGGACTGCTGGCGTGGATCGGCCTTGCGCTGCTGAGTGTCCTATGGCTGAGCACGGCGACCGTACAGGGGCCGACACATCAGCGGCTGTCGCAGGGATACGAGGATCGACTGGTGCGAAGGCTGGTGCTGTCCAACTGGGTCCGCACGGTCGCGTGGAGCGCCAGAGGCGTGATCGCGCTGCTTCTGCTGGCTGAGGTGGGGTGATGGCGAAGCTCACTGCAGATGTGGGGCGCGCCGCGGCTGATCGAATGTGCGTCGTCTTTGGCGATCAGCTGACGACGAACGTCCCGGCGTTCGAGCGACTCGATGTCGGTCGCGATGTCGTGCTGATGATGGAGGTGGCCGAGGAGGCGACGCACGTCGCCAGCCACCGACAGCGGACGGTGCAGTTCCTGTCGTCGATGCGGCACTTCGCGATGGACCTCGTCGATGCCGGGCATCGCGTGCGCTACGTCACACTCGACAGTCCGCAGAACACGCAGTCGTTCACGGAGGAGGTCGAGCGTGCCGCGGCGATGTACCGGCCGGGCGAAGTCGTCCTGACGCACCCAGGCGAGCACCGCGTGATGGCAATGGTTGACATGTGGAAGCGCGATCTGGAGGCGACCGTGGAGGTGCTGCCGGACACGCACTTCCTCGCGACCTCGGAGGACTTCTCATCGTGGGCGTCCGGGCGCAAGCAGCTGATCATGGAGTATTTCTATCGTGAACAGCGCCGGCGGCTGGGCGTGCTCGTGTCATCCGATGGCAAGCCGAAGGGCGGCACTTGGAACTACGACAAGGAGAATCGCGGCAGCTTCAAGACGGCCCCGCGCGTGCCGCAGCCGTTTCGCACGGAGCCGGACGATGTCACGCGGGAGGTGATGTCACTGGTCGAGCGACGGTTCCCCGATGCGCCGGGGCGCATGTCATCATTTGGCTGGCCGGTAGCGCGGGTGGACGGGCTGGATGCCCTGGATCGGTTCGTCGATGAGCGCCTGAGCCGGTTCGGTACGTATCAGGACGCGATGTG
>JBCBTA010000055.1:0-11639 GCA_039818905.1 Planctomycetota bacterium | reverse complement strand
CGGTGAAGCCGACTCCGTACATCGGACTGCGCTTCGAATACCGATTCTGAACAGTTCCGGTCTTGCCTGAGACCTCGGCCGCTGCGACAGTGTCCGCATGAGCACTCCAGCGAAGCCAAACCCCGGCGTCTCTCGCCGCAGTTTCCTCGGCGCGAGCGGTCTGGGTGCTGCGGGGCTGCTCGGGACGGGTCTGCCCCGAGCCAAGGGGGCGGACCGTCCTGCGGGCGGAACGCGGCCGCGCAATCTGGTCCTGATGATCTCCGACGGGATGAGCATCGGCGCGCTGCAGCTCGCAGAGCTGATGAAGCAGCAGCAGGGACGCGGACGAACACACTGGCTCAGCCTGATCGATCGCGGCGATGCCCGCACCGGGCTGATGACGACCGACTCGGCCAGCGGCCCCGTCACGGACTCCGCCGCGGCTGGCACGGCCTTCAGCACCGGCCTGCGGACGACCAACGGCGCGCTGTGCGTGCTGCCCGATGGCAGTCAGGCCGTGCCCCTGATCCTGCGAGCACGGGAGCGCGGCTTTCGCTCCGGGCTCGTGTCCACGGCGTATCTGACGCATGCCACGCCCGCGGCGTTCCTCGTGAACGATCCGGTCCGCGGCGAGTATCCCCGCATCGCACGGCAGATGATCGATCGTGGCTGCGACATCGCGCTGGGCGGCGGAACCCGCTACTTCACCGACGAGGTACTCGCCCGGTCCGCGGCGAAGGACCTGCGCGTTGTGCAGTCCCGAGATGCCCTGCGCACGGCGCCAGTCGATGCCAGCCCCATGCTCGGCATCTTCTCACCGGAGAACATGGCGTACGAGATCGATCGGGACGAGAGCCAGCCGTCGCTCGCCGAAATGACCGAGGTCGCGCTCGCGCATCTCGATGCGCTTGGGGCCCCCTTCTTCCTGATGGTCGAGGGTGCCAGGATCGACCACGCCGCGCACGCGAATGATGCGGCTGCGCTGATTCATGACCAGATCGCGTACGACGATGCCCTGGCGGTCGGCCTGCAGTTCTGTGATGGGCGCGATGACACGCTGCTCATCTCGACGACGGACCACGGCAACGCCAACCCCGGGCTGGCGTCGTATGCGGAGGAGGGTGTGCGTCGGTTCAAGGTCATGGATCGGTCGCGTCATTCGTTCGAGTGGATGGGCGCCCGGCTCCACGAGGCGGGCGACTGGACGCCGGAGGCCGTCGGCGGGCTGCTGTCGGAGACGGCGGGCGTCACACTCACCGACCATGACATGACGGTGCTGGCGCGTGTGCTCTCCAAGAAGCCGGCCGACGCGTACGAGAAGGCGGACAATCTGATGAGCGTGGCGGGCGCAATCCTGGCCAATCACCATGGCGTGGCCTTCTGCTCACCGACGCACACGAGCGATCACGTGGTGATCACCTCGGTCGGCACCGGCAGCGCGTCGATGCCAACGCTCGGGCACATCGCCGACTACCACGACTGGTACACGGGCCTGATCGGGGTCTAGGGCTATCATCGGCGTATGACAGACCACGAGACGCGTGACCCGATGACTCCTGACGACGTGCGCGCCGCCGCGGAGCACTTCCGTTCAGACTATCTCGCGGTGCGAGAGCAGATCGGGCTGGCGGTCGTCGGGCATGACGCCATCGTCGATGGCGTGCTGACCTGCCTGTTCAGCAACGGGCACGCTCTGCTGGAGGGTGTTCCGGGGCTGGGCAAGACGCTGCTCATTCGCTCGCTGGCCGAGGCGCTGGAGCTCACATTCCATCGCATCCAGTTCACGCCGGACCTGATGCCCGCGGACATCACGGGCACGACGGTGGTGCGGGAGACGGAGGCGGGCAAGAGCTTCGTCTTCGAACCGGGTCCGGTCTTCGCCCAGATCCTGTTGGCAGACGAGATCAACCGCGCCACGCCCAAGACGCAGGCCGCGATGCTGGAGTCGATGCAGGAGCGATCCGTCACCGTCGGTGGCGAGACGCGCGATCTGCCAAAGCCCTTCTTCGTGATGGCGACACAGAACCCGATCGAGCAGGAGGGCGTGTATCCGCTGCCCGAAGCGCAGCTCGATCGGTTCTTCTTCAAGCTGCAGGTGGGCTACTCGTCGCGCGATCAGCTGGCCGAGATCCTTCGGCGGACGACGGCGGGCGAGCAGCCGAACATTCGGCGCGTGCTCGATGGCGAAGGCATCCGCGCACATCAACGGCTGGTGCGGCGCGTGGCGATCGCGGATCACGTCCAGGACTACGCGGTACGCTTGGTGTTGGCAACGCATCCCGGTGGCGAGTTCGCGCCGCCGCAGGTGTCACGCTTCGTGCGCGTCGGCGCCAGCCCGCGTGCTGCGCAGGCGCTGGTGCTCGGTGCCAAGTGCCGCGCTCTGGTCGATGGGCGGACGGCTGTCTCCACCGATGACATCAAGGAGATCGCCGCTCCTGCTCTCCGACATCGCATCGTCCTGAACTTCGAGGGCGAGGCGGAGGGGCTGGACAGTGATGCGCTGATCGACACCATCACCGGCACGCTCCCCGTGCACGCGACCGATCTTGCATCCTCCGGCGCATCGTGAGCAGCGATCGCACGTCATGCGACGGCTGCCTGGGAGTCGGCAGCGCGGACCTCGGCGGCGCGGACCCCGAGCACATGCACGGGGATCGGCTGCGGCGCGGGCGTCTCGACCGCGACATGGAGCAGGCTGACCCATGTTCCAAAGTCGTTGAGGCGCACGCCGGAGGCGGCGTAGTCGGCAAGCCACCATCGGTGATCGACGAGGTACTGGAATTCGTAGTCACCGGGATCGAGCGCAAGACTGGCGGTCCACCAACCGTCGCCGTCGGGTGTCATCGCGATGGGTTCGTCGTGCCAGCGGGTGAAGTCGCCCATGAGCAGCACATCGCTCGCCTCGGGGCGGTAGACCCTGAATTCCGTTTCACCATTGACACGACGCTGCACCACCGGACGCCTCCTTGCTGGCTCTCACACCCTCGCCCGGTCCATCAGCACGCTATCACTGGCACGCGTGCCGGCGAAGCCGGGAACTTCCCCGGAACGCACCCGCCACGTGGCGAGTCTCACTGCGAACCGGGCCCCCGTTCATCGGCACCGCGAGCGAGGAGATTCGGCACAACCGTGAGATTCCGCACCATTGGACATGTGCTGCTCGGCGGCGCTCTGCTCCTCGGAGCCTGCGCTGCGCCGCCGGCCGAGACACCGGCTCCACCTCCCGTACAGACGACCGTCGAAGCCGCCGCCCCAGCGACGCCCAGCCTCTACGCCCTGCCCGGCAGGCCCGCCCTGCTGCTGCTCAAACCCGCCACACCCGGCAGCGACGCCATTCAGGCCGCAATCGAGGGATGGAGACCTGCGGCGACGCCCCGCGTGCGCATCGATGGCCAGCGTGTCCCGGGCCAACTGGTGCGCCTCGAAGGGCGGCCGATGGAAATGCGCAGCACATGGCTGTCGCCAGCTCGCACCTGGCGAGCCCAGTCGGACCGCGAAGCCGCGGGCACCCTGCGGGAGGGGAGCGTGGGCGCGTGGGCCCTGCTGTTCGACGCCCCGAGCACGCTTCGCGGTGCGGCTCGCATGCGGGTGGATGCCCACTCCGTCACGCTCCTGCCCGTTCCCCCGCCCGAATGGCCCCCCGCTCTGGCCCGCCTGCCGCGGCCCGATTCCAGCGTCGAGGCACGGCGTGCGCTGTGGGACATGCTCGGGCGCGTGGCGGAGGACGCCACACAGCGGTGGCGCATTCGCCTGATCGGCGAGCGATTCACGCCGCCACCCGGGGCAATTCCCGATCTCGCCGACGAGGGGATCGCAGCGCTGGACCGCCAGTCCGAAGCGTTGGCTCTGGCCGGGCTCCGTGTGCTGGAGGAGCTGGATCCGGAGCTGGCGACCGATGTTCTGGCTCGGCTGACTGCCGTGGTGCGAACGCCCGAAGGCGTGCTGCTGCCGGCGTGGGGCGCGGGCGGCAGCGAAGCGGACCTCTTCGTCAATCTGCTCGACCCGCGTCGATCCGAGCGCGACAAGCGGCTGGATGCCGAGTCGTTTCTCGCGCAGTCGCCGCGGGCGGTGGCGTGGGTCGTGGATGAATCGAGTGTGTCTTCCTCCGGACACCGGTATGTGCGCATCGGCGTGTGCGATCTTCGAGGGCGCACGACGCTGGCGTCGTGCGCGCCGCGGACACAGGCGGCACTGAACACCACACGGCTGCGCGGCCATGAATCGACAGTGCTCGACGTGGAGCTACCGCCCGACCACACAGGACCCACGAGTGAGCTTCTGGTGCGCTGCGGCGACTGGTCCGACATGCTGCGCATCGTGCATGCGCCGATCCCGGCAACACCCCCGGGGGCACGGCTTGGCCCATTCTTCGGAGAGTGGACGCTGCGGTCATGGCTGACCGATTCCGCCCCGGTGGTGCAGCCGCAGTGGCTCACCGCTGCGCTGCTGCAGCGCTCGCCTCAGGCAGATGGGCCCGGTGTGTGGGAGTTGTACATCGATTGCCGCGTCGATCCCGGGGCCAGCACGCTGGTTGATACTGTCCGCGTGTTTCTCGGCGGGTTCGATCGGCCCACCGCGATCCTGCGGCTGGACCGAACCGGCGCCATTCGAGACGAGATGCGCCCAGGCAGCGCGGATGTCATTGCACAGATCGACGATCAGCGGGATCGCTGGACGGCGCTGCTGCGGATTCCGGATCGCTTCGTGGGCGATGAGGCACCACTTCAAATCGGGATCGAGCGACGGGACGGCCGTGGCATGCGCAGCACGTGGCCTCGTCCGGCCCTGCCGGAGGCGAGGCAGCCCGGGCGCCTGCGTGTGGATCTGACTGCATGGGATGCGGGCCTGCGAAGCGCTCGCTGATCAGTCGGTGCTGACGACGGTGTCGTCAAGGACATCGACCTGCTCCGGCACATAGATGACGTGGCCTTCGGCCGTTCTGCGGAGGAGACCGAGTGTCTGCAGCGCAACAAGTGCGGCCTGCTGTTCAGCCTGCTTCTTCGACGGAGCCCAGCACGATTCGAACCGGCGTCCATCGACCTCGGCGCAGACCTCGAAGCACTTGGCGTGATCGGGGCCCTTTTCGTCGAGGAGGACGTACTCGGCGCTGACGCCGCAGGTCTGCTGGGCGTATTGCTGAAGGACGCTCTTGAAGTTCTGCTGATGGCCGCTGCGTGCCGCCTGGTCGATGTGCGGCGCGAGCTTGGGCATGAGGAAGTCGCGCACGCCATCCATGCCGGCATCGATGTACAGCGCACCGAGGACGGATTCGAGAACAGCCGCGGCAAGCGACGAGGGCAGCATCGATCTGCTGCGCATGCCCTTGCCGAGCGAGAGCAGTCGCTCGAGGCCAAGCTCGGTGGTGATCTTGGCGCACATGCGCCGGGAGACGACCGCCGACTTGATCTTGGTCATCTCGCCTTCGAGCAGGGTCGGATAGTGGTGGTAGAGGTATTCGCAGACGAGCATGCCGAGGACGGCGTCACCGAGGAACTCGAGCCGCTCATTGGACTCGAGGCGGTCGTCGGCAATCGAGGCATGCGTCAGGGCGAGCCTGAGGATGTCACGATCGGCGAAGGTATGCCCCATGACCTGCTCGGCCTGCTGGAGCACGGATTGATCAACACTCACCGTTGTCGCCCTCCCCTGCCCAGGCGACCGGCAGATACGCCGTCTCCTGGGGCCGAGCAGAACAGGACCCTCAGGCCGATCCGATCGGGCGGCGGAACGGCGTCGGCGCTCCGGGGCGCCGGGTCCAGGACACTGCATGTGGACGCGGGGGCGAAACTGCCGTTGAACCCCTCGGTGGGCGGCCCGTACCGGGGCAACGGCTGCTTTGCCGACGCGGCCTGCACCGGAGGACCATCCTCCGGCCAACATTCAGAGTATCGGAAGCTTGGGGGCGGGCCATGACCAATCCCAGAGAATCATGGGCCTTGCGGATCGAGGCTGGCCGGAGGTCGGGGGTGTTGCTACCATCTCCGCCCTGCTCCCGCCGACCTTGTGGTCGCTGAGGGGGCATCTGGACCGAGATAGACGCCGAGGCAGGACCATGCACTACCCGCGCCGAAACAGCCGAATCAAGAGGAAGCGGAGCATCGGTTTCCGAGCCCGCATGCGGACCAAAAACGGGCGCAAGCTCATCAACCGCAAGCGTCGCGCCGGCCGCCTGGTCAACGTCGCCGACAAGTAAGGTCCGCGGCCCGCTGGGTCGCCGGCGGGCTCCGGCCAGGGAGACCGCTGCCAGATGAAGATTCACGAATATCAGGCTCGAGACCTGTTGGCTTCGGCGGGCGTTCCAGTGCCGCCGGGTCGTGTCATTGAGTCCATCGAGCAGGCAACGACGGCCTACAAGGCTGTCACCGCCGAATCGGGGACGGACCTCGCCGTCGTCAAGGCGCAGGTACATGCCGGAGGTCGGGGCAAGGCCGGCTTCGTCAAGCTGGTCCGTTCTGCTGACGAAGCGACCGAAGCAGCCCGATTCATGCTGTCGAACAAGATGGTGTCGCCGCAGACCCCGCCCGAGGGTCTGGAGGTGCGTCGTCTGCTGATCGCAGCGGGTGTGGACATCGCGCACGAGTACTACCTTGCGATCACGACGGACCGCGCCGAGCACTGCAACGTCCTGATTGCCTCGGCGGAAGGTGGCGTCGAGATTGAGCAGGTCGCCGCGGAGCGTCCTGATGCGATCCTGAAGGCGAAGATTCACCCGCATCTCGGACTTCAGGGGTACCAGGCCCGCGACATTGCCTTCCGGCTCGGCCTCAAGGGCAAGCAGGTCGGGCAGGCCGCCAAGATCATGATGGCGCTGGCCAAGCTCTACGAGCAGAAGGACTGCGCCCTGGCGGAGATCAACCCGCTGATCGTGACGCCACCGACGGAGGACGCCCCGGACGGCCGCGTGCTGGCCATCGATGCGAAATTCAACTTCGACGACAACGCGATGTTCCGCCAGAAGGGCATCGCCGACCTGTTCGATCCCTCGGAGGAGAATGAGAACGAGCTTCGCGCAGGTCGCTTCGGGCTGTCGTACATCCAGCTTGAAGGCAACATCGGCTGTCTCGTCAACGGCGCCGGCCTGGCGATGGCGACCATGGACATCATCAAGCATCACGGCGGGCAGCCGTCGAACTTCCTCGATGTCGGCGGCGGCGCGACGGAGGAGGCTGTGACCGAGGGCTTCCGCATCATCCTGTCGGACGCCGATGTCCAGGGCGTGCTGGTGAACATCTTCGGTGGCATCATGCGATGCGACGTGATCGCCCACGCTGTGGTCAACGCCGCCAAGGAAGTCGGCTTCAAGGTGCCGCTGGTCGTCCGCCTCGAGGGGACGAACGTCGAGGAGGGCAAGCAGATTCTCGAAGCCGCCCGGGCTGACATCCCGACCATGCAGCCCGCCGAGGATCTTGCGGATGCCGCCCGGCGCGTCTGTGCCGCGGTGTCCTGAGCGCATTGAATTCCGCGGCGGGATGTGCGTCCGCCGGTACCACCCGAGAGAACTCTGCTTCCCGAGATTGCCTCCGGCGCATCCGCCGGTGATCACCCAAGGAGAAGACGATGAAGCTGCTGAATGCGATGCTGATGCTTGCGGTGTGTGCCGCGATGCTGCTGTGGACCCCGGCCGCGACTGCCAAAGACGTTCGTCTGGCGGTGACGCCCAAGGCTGGCACGTCGTACAAGTACGAGGTCGATATCTCGTCCGAGCAGGTCGCCAAGACGCCGATGGGCGACCAGGGCCAGACGCTCGGTCAGATGCTGGAGCTCACGCTGACCTGGGAAGAGGTCTCCGGCGACGGCTCGGCCACCGCGATCATCGTCTTCGACCGCGTGCGTCTCGAGGCGGACGGCATGCAGGTCGCCGGCTCATTCGACAGCGCTCAGCCCGCCGGTCAGGACGGGAACAACCCGCTCGCGGTCGTCGGCCGCTCGGTCATCGGCAAGCCCTTCACCTTCAAGATCGCCGAGGATGGCGAGATCACCGACGTCAGCGGCTCGGACCCGCTGAAGCCCAGCGCCATGATCCCGGCGATGCTCTTTCAGCAGCTGTTCAGCGGCGAGTCGCTGAGCGAGTCGATGCTCCCGCTGTTCCGCGTGAAGAAGGCTCCGAGCGTCGCGTCGCAGGGCGACACCTGGACGATCGTCAACGAGCGTGACATGGACGGCATGGGCGCGAAGTTCGTCAACTCGACGGACTACACGTTGGAGCGCGTGTCGGGTGACAAGGCCAGCATCTCGCTGACCGGCAAGATCGAGATCCGCAACGCTCCGGGCACCCCGAACAACCCGCAGCAGCTGAAGATCAAGGACTCGAGCTACAAGGGCAACTGCGAGTGGAACGTGAAGGACGGCGTTCTGCAGGCGTACAACTCGGACATGAGCTTTGTCGGTGAGGCCGGTCAGGCCCCGATGCTCATCGAGGTCGAAGTGACCGCGACGGGCGCCTTCAAGCGCGTCAAGTAACACCCGAGCGATCGCGACAGCCAGAAAACAACAAGCCCGCCGAGAGGCGGGCTTTTTCATGCGCCGTGGCAGGCAGGTGATGCAGGAGTGCGATCAGGCCTGCTTTTGCTTGGCGGTGTAGGCGTACTTGCGCTTCAGCGGCTTGACGACGAGGCCGTCGCGGATGGCGCGGGTGGACACCTTGATGCGGGTCGGCTTGCCATCGATGATGGCGGTCACCTTGTGCAGGTTGGCCTTGAAGGTGCGCCGGGTGACGCCGGAGGTCTTCAGGCCGAAGCCACCCTTCTTGATCGCGGCGCCGCTGCGGGCCACGTTGTTCCCGAAGGTGGTTCCCTTGCCCGTGAAGTAGCACTTGTTCGGCATCAGTCCGTCCTCGCTCAGTGATTCGCCGGAGCCCACCGCTCCCAGGCGAGCCGCGGAGTATAGCGGCCTCCGGGGAGCGATTCAAAGCACGGGATCGTGTGGTTCGAATCGCGAGCGATCGGACCTACAGTGCCCCCATGAGACGGCATCTCCTCCTCGCGGCGGGTCTCTCGACCGCGATTCTCGTGGCCCACGGAGTATCCATGGCTTCCGACCCCACCGTCGCCGACGGGCGCAACCGCCTCGCCGCGGAGACCAGCCCCTACCTGCTCCAGCACGCGTCCAACCCCGTGGACTGGTACCCCTGGGGTCAGGAGGCCTTCGAGGCGGCACGGGAGCGGAACGTGCCCATTCTTCTCTCGGTCGGCTACTCGACGTGCTACTGGTGCCACGTGATGGAGCGGGAGTCCTTCGAAGACGCCGACGTCGCGGCGGTGCTCAACGAGCGATTCGTCTGCATCAAGCTCGATCGTGAGGAGCGTCCGGACGTCGATGACATCTACATGACGGCCCTGCTGGCCTTGCGTGGCAGCGGCGGCTGGCCGCTGAATGCGTGGCTGACGCCCCCCGGAGCCCGGGGCGCCGATGATCCGGGCCTCGAGCCGTTCTACGCGGCGACGTATCTCCCCAAGGGGCAGCTCGTCAGCCTCAGCCGCAACATCGAGGGTGCATGGGCCAAGGAGCGCGATGGCGTGCTGAAGCAGGCCACCGCGATCACCGAGGTCGTCCGATCGGAGCTGTCGAAGCGCACCGCGGCGGAGCGGGTCGATCAGGCACAGATCGGGCAGGCCCTGTCGATCCTGGCCCAGATCTACGACGAGGAGCATGGCGGCTTCGGCGGCCGGCGCCCGGGCGACACCAGCCCCCGTCCCAAGTTCCCGCAGCCGGTGTATCTCGACTTCCTGCTGGACGTTCGCCCGACGGTGCAGGATCCGGCGGTGACGGCCCGGATCGATCGGATGGTGCGCCAGACGCTCGATGCGATGTCGCTCGGCGGCATGTACGACCAGGTCGGCGGCGGCTTTCACCGGTACGCGGTGGACGTGGACTGGGTCGTGCCTCACTTCGAGAAGATGATGTACGACAACGGGCAGCTCGTCGCGCTGTACGCCAAGAGCTTCATGCTGCAGCGTGATCCGCACGATGCCCGCATCGTGCAGGAGACGCTGGAGTACGTCCGGCGCGAGATGACGCACGAGGGCGGTGCGTTCTACTCGGCCCAGGATGCCGAGGTGAACCACCGCGAGGGTGAGAACTACCTCTGGACGAAGGACCAGATCCTCGAGGTCCTGGGGCCGGAGGATGCAGCCCTGGCAACGGATGTCTACTCCGTCGATGCGGGGACGAACTTCATCGACCCGCACCATCCGGCCGACGGGCGGAAGAACGTGCTCGTGCTGCGGGAGCGGATCGACCGCCTGGCGACGGAGCTGGACATTCCCGAAGCCGATCTGCAGGCGCAGTTGGGCCGCATCGACGCTGCTTTGCTTGAGGTGCGGGAGCGGCGCGACCAGCCGGGCCTGGACGACAAGATCATCACTGGGTGGAACGGGCTGATGATCGGCGGCATGGCCCGAGGGGCCCTGGCGCTCGGGAAGCTGGAGTACCTCGACGCGGCCGAACGGGCCTCGACGTGGATCCTTGAGCACATGGACGATGGCGATGGTGGGCTGCTGCGGGTCGCGCGGGACGGCAGCGCGAAGACTCCGGCGTTCCTGGAAGACTACGCGTACTTCATCGAGGGGCTGCTGGTGGTCCATCGCGTCAACGCGGCATCCGTCCGTGCCGATGCGACCTTCATCAGCGCCGCGCGCCGACTGACGGACGTCGTCGATCGCCGCTTCTCGGGTCCGAACGGCGAGCTCTTCGACACGCTCGACGGACAGCAGGATCTGATCGTGCGGACGATGACCACCCGCGACGGAGCCATCCCGAGCGGGCAGAGCGTGATGCTGCACAACCTGCTGGAGCTGTATGACCTGACGCAGGAAGAAGCGTACAAGCTGCGGGCGGAGCGGCTGATGGGCGCGATGTCATCGTCGGTGCATCAGTCGCCGGTTGACACGATCAACACGACGCGGGCGCTGCTGCGGCTGCTGCGGACAGACCCCACGGTCGCAGATCGGCTCGGGCCGGCGCCGGAGGCAGCCGCGGCTCCGATGGATGCGCCGGTGCAGGTGATGTCATCGGTGGATCGCCTTCGTGTGCCCGAGACGGGGAGCGCGGAGCTGACCATCCGGCTGGCGATCAGCGACGACTACCACATCAACAGCTTCGATCCGGGTGTCGATGGCCTGACGCCGCTTCAGGTCCGCCTGGTGGGCAGTTCTGCCGTGGCTCTGGAGATCGAGGCGCCGCCACCGGTGCCCTACGAAGGCGCGCCCATCGAGGGTGGCGCAATCCTGGCGTATCGCGGAGACGTGGAGCTGACGCTGCGTCTGTCCCGGACGGGTGAGGCGTGGTCGGGGCGTCCGATGCTGCTTGTGACGTACCAGGCGTGCTCCGACGATGCCTGTCTTGCGCCGGCCACTGTGGAGCTGGACATCGCCATCGATCCGTAACCTCCTTCGTTTCACGGCGTGGGGCGCGGAAAATGCGTCCGAAAAACTCCGATGGGACTTGACGGAGTCACGTCTCTAGGGCATTCTGCTCACGCACTGGGAATGTGGAGTCGTCCCGTCCGCACAACGGGCTTCTCCGAGAACAAATCAGGGATTCGTCGGCCTGGAGGCGCAGCAACACAACCCGACGGCCGACGAATCCCTGATTTGTTCTCGGAGAAGCCCGTTGTGCGGACGGGACGACTCCACATTCCCAGTGCGTGAGCAGAATGCCCT
>JBCBTA010000054.1:0-11770 GCA_039818905.1 Planctomycetota bacterium | reverse complement strand
TCCATCTTCGCGAGCTCATCACCTCAGGAGAGCTGGGGGCGCTGCAACGGATGTACCGCGGGTCCATCCGCTGATTGAACATTGCCGCGAAGACCGTGGATGTATCGCGATGGGCATCCAGCAGACGCGCACTGTCGGCGGCGGTGACCGTCAGCGGCTTTTCCACCAGCGTGTGCAGCCCGGCCTTGAGCGCCGCGACACCGATCACACGATGACTCGGATGCGGCGTCGCGATGACGGCCGCATCGATCAGCCCGGAGTGGAACATCTTCTCGGCATCATCAAACCGCGGCACATCATCAAAGCCTGCGACGCGCTCGGGGCTTCGATCACAGACAGCCGAGAGTCTCATGCGGTCGATAGCACCGTCACGCACCCGCTCGGCGTAGGAGTGGCCCATCGCGCCCACGCCGACAATCCCCAGCCGAACCTCACCCATAGTGCTCACTCTCCCGCGCTCGCCGGGACGCGGCGAAGAACCACCCAGTCCCAAGGACCAAGCCATGTTGGTGGTTTGGCGGGGAAGCCATCAAGGTCGATGTAGACCGCGTCGGGATCGACCGGGACGGCATCGATCGATGTCGAGCGGGGCGAGAGATTGACCAGGGCAAGGACATCACTTGTCCCGCTCATCCGCCGAAGCGCGATGACCTGGTCATCTGCACCAAGACCGAGGAGCTCCGTGCTCCCCGCGCTTGCACCATGACGCAGAGCTTCTTCAGACCGCTTGAGGTGAATCAGCTGCCGATACAGGACGGCTGCTTCGTGTCGTCTCCACTCGATCTCATCCTTCTCAAAGAAGGCCAGTTGCGCATCGAGGCCCGCCTCCTGCCCGCTGTACAGCAGCGGCACGCCGGGGGCCATGAACGTCAGCACCGTTGCGCCGGGCCATGCTGGCCCCAGTCGCTCCAGCGCGACCCCATTCCACGAGTTCCAGTCGTGGTTGGTCGTGAAGAGCATCCGCGTCCCGAGACCGTCCGTCCGCTGCTTCAGTGCGAGAAGATCCTCCTCGATCGCGCGGCGAACACCCGTCGCATCATCCTCTCCGGAAGCAGCCCGCAGAACCGCATCCGGCACGGCCCAGCTGTAGGTGGCGTCGAAGCCGACGTCATACAGCCAATCCGAATGCCCCTCGGCCAGCATGAAGGTCGCACCCGCCTTCCGGAGTACGGGAATCGTGTCCTCCCAGAATCCCTGAGGGACCATCTCGGCAACGTCACAGCGAAAGCCATCGACGCCATACGTTTCGACCCAGTACCGCATGGCGTCCCGCATCGCCTCCACCGTGCCCGGTGCGTCGTAGTCGAGGTCAACCACATCGCTCCACTCTCGCACCGGCGGCACGAGTCGCCCTCCATCATCGCGCGTGAAGCGCTCCGGATGGGTGATCGTCCATGTGTTGTCCCATGCCGTGTGGTTGGCCACCCAGTCGAGGATGACGAGCATCCCATGCGCGTGCGCCGCGTCAACGAGGGCTTGGAAGGACGCTTCATCGCCGAACTCGGGGTTGATCCCCTTGAAGTCCTGCACGGAGTAGTAGCTGCCGAGGGTGCCCTTGCGCTGTTCTTCTCCGATCGGATGGATCGGCATCAGCCACAGGATCTCAACGCCGAGGTCGGCGAGCCGGGGCAGGTGTGATCGAAACGCGTCGAACGTTCCGGCTTCGGTGTACTGGCGCACATTGACTTCATAGATGGTCGATGCGCTTGTCTCCGGACGCTGCACCGACGTGCAGGCGCCACAGACAAGTCCCATCAGAGCCACGACGATCAGGCGAGCATGCATCATGCCGAGTATACGAACCTCCATCCATGAAGCTGGTCAGACCAGATCGGCGTCGGTCATGATCTCCACGGTCGCCGGCCCCTTGTGATGCAGCGCCCGCTGGATCGACTTCTCCAGCTCATCGCGTCGCTCGACGCGCAGTCCGAGTCCGCCGCAACTGCTCACGAAGTCGGCGATGCTGGGGTTGACGAGGTCTGTCTGCCACACATCCCACGCACCTGCGCGCTGCTCCTTGGAGATCTTGCCGAGCTCGTTGTTGTTCAGCAGTACGTGTGTCAGGTTCATGCTGTGCCGGACGGCCGTTGTGACTTCCCACGGGTACTGCCCGAATCCGCCATCGCCCGTCACCACGACCACGGGGCGATCGGCAAACCGAGCCCAGAACGCGTCCTCCGACTGGCGATGGGCCTGCGTGGCCGCCCACGCACCGAGGGCTGCCGGGTACCCGAACCCGATCGACCCCAGGTACCCGGACATCAGCACGGCCTGGCGGCCACTGGCCTCGAAATAGCGTCCGAAGCTGTACGTGTTGTTGCCGACATCGACGCACAGAATCGCGTCTTCTGGCACCAGTCGATTCATGGCATCGAAGATGGCCGCTGAGTTGACGCCGAGCCCCTGGTCATCCGATACGCGTCGCGCCTTCTCATCGCGCCATATGACCCACCGCGATGCGATCTCCTCGTGGTGATCGATGCTCTGGTGTGCTCCCCTGACGCGCTCGAGGAGCAGGCGGGCCGTCACGCCCAACTCGCCCCACACGGGGACATCCACCGCGTGGAACTTGCCGAGGTGCATCCGGTCGTAGTCCACCTGGATGATCGGCTTCTTCGGCGTGATTCCAGTGTGGTTCGAGAAGCTCGCGCCGAAGACGAGCAGCACATCGGACTCATTCATGAACCAGCTCGCGATCGGGGTACCCGATCGACCCAGCACGCCGCAGCCGAGCGGATGACCGCCGTTGCTGGCGGCTCCGTGATCGCCGATCAGTCCCTTGCCCTTGAACGTCGTCAGAATCGGGCAGCGGAGCTCCTCGGCCAGCGCGCGTATCGCGGCCATCTCAAACCGTGCGCCATGTCCGACGATGATCACGGGTCTGAGGGCGGAGCCGAGCAGATCGACCGCCGCGTCGAGTGACTCCGTCGCGGGCGAAACACCGACCGGGGAAACCCGCCCCGTCGGTGTTCCTGCAACCGCACCGTCTGAGGCGGGCTGCGTCTGCACGTCATCCGGAAAGATGATGTGCGCGACGTCCTGCTGCACCACGGCGTTCTTCACCGCCAGCGACATCAGTTCTGCGTGATCCGATCCTGGAAGACAGATGTGGCTGAACGCCGCCACGCTGTCAAACGCCTGCGACAGTGGCAGCTCCTGAAATGCGCCGGGACCGAAAACCTGCTGATTGACCTGGCCCGTCAGCGCAAGCAGCGGAGCTCGGTCCACCTTCGCATCCCAGCATCCGGTGAGCAGATTCGTCGCGCCCGGACCGGCGATCGTCAGACACGCCGCCGGACGGCCCGTGAGCTTGCCGAACGCCGACGCCGCAAACGCCGCGGCACCCTCATGCCGAATGCCGATGTACGCCAGCGCGTCCGCCTCACACTGCCTGCGGATCGCGTCCGCGAGCCCGAGATTCGAGTGGCCCACCATGCCGAAGACGGTCGTGACACCCCATGCCACCATCGTCTCGGCCATGACGTCCGTCACTGTGCGCTCATGCACCGGCTCTGTCTCGAGGCCGACATACACACCGTCGTCGCGCTCCTCGACGGGGAAGGTATCCACGCCATCGTCAAAGCCGCCGGGTGACTTGCCGGTGATCGGGTCATAGTCCCAGCCGTGCCATGGACAGCGCAGGTAGCACTCACCTTGATCGTTGCATTCGATCGATCCCTCGCCGAGCGGTCCGCCCTGATGCGGGCAGTGATTGTCCAACGCACCGTACGTGCCGCCATGACGGGTCAGCGCAATGGACTTGTGCTTCGTCCCGGCATGATCGATCGTCACAGTCTTGACGCGACCTTCCTTGAGTTCACCAGACTCGGCGACCTTGTGCCACGTCAACGTCACCGGCGTCTCACGCCCACCAGAATTCGTCTTAGACACCCAGCACCTCCATGCAGCCGTTGACTGCCTGTGCGATGAAGACCGGAACGGCCGACGTCGGATCGCGGGTCTCTCCAAACGACGACAGCGGAAGAACGGCCATCGGAGGGCCCGACCCGCGCGGGTGCCAGTGCCCATGATCGAGCTGGGGGGCATCACCATGCACGGCACCATCGCGGGCCCACGGACTGACATAGATGTACCCGCTGGAATCGACGCCATCCGGCGGCGTGATGCCCACACCGATTGTCTTGCTCATCGAGCCGTCTCCGTCCTGCGCGACGACGGCCAGGGACGCATGGTCGAAGTGGTGAGGCCAGCACCGGGCTTCACGAAACGACGGCATGACACGCCGGAGCAGTGCAAGCGTCCGATCGACACTGTCATACAGCTGTGCAACGTGCTCCAATGCGCCATGCACGGCGAACTGTGCACCATGCGCCAGCGGGTGCTCTGGCAGATCAGGCGCGGCGTGGGCGGGCTGTGTGCGCTCACCGAGATGTACCGTCGCTCGATCCCCGACCCAAGAGACCGCTTCGGTAACGGTCATGCCGGCAAGGTCCTGTGCATCCACCACATCGACGCCGTCATACAGCGCCAGTCGCAGCCGCGACACATCAAGGCGCGTCCGCAGGGCGATGGGCCCCTGAGCCGGGACGCCTTCGCATCCGATCAGATCACCCGTGGAGCGCCATCCGAGATTCGAGTGGCTGTCATCAGACTGTGGTGGTGCCCAACTCTTGCCCAGCTCCGCAGCTGCCTGGGCCGCGTAGTGAGCCTGCCGCCACGCCTCGATGAGTGACGCCAGCTCGAACCTCGGCCACGTGAATGACGCTGCGAGCTGTGCCGGGTCGATCGTGTGTCCGCTCATCTGTGCAGCTCCTGTTGTGGGTCCCGTCCCCGGTCGGTGCGAGCCCGGGATCCAGCACGGGTTCGATAGCACATTCCTGGTTCCTTGGCTGCGGTCGGACAGGTGTTCTTCTCGAGCTGCCGGGCATACCACCGGGCGCCCGGGGCTGCCGTCGCGCCATGCAACACCACGCTCAGCGTCACCGTCACCATCGTGACCACGAAGATCTCATCGGAGTGCGGAACGGGAAGCTCCTCGATGAGCAGAATCGCGAACAACACCGACGCGATCCCCCGTGGCCCGAACCAACCCAGAAATCCCTTCGTCTCCGGACTGGCGGGTACACCGATCAGGCACAGGCCCACGGGGAGCATGCGAATGATCGTCAGGCTGAGCGCCGCGTAGACGACGGTCTCCCCTGTCGCCGCATGCAGAGCATCAGGCAGAAGCGCGGCACCTGCGAAGAGGAAGGTCAGCAGCATCAGCAGCGTCCCCTCGGCCTCCGCAAAGTCATACAGACTCTCGGACATTGCGGTGGACGCGTTCCCGAACGCGAGGCCACCGACGAACGCCGCGATGAATGCATTCCCGCCAATCAGCTCGGCACCCATGGCAGCGAGAATGGCGAGGGCGATTCCCGAGAGCTCCTGGAACTCCCGGTTCATCCAGCCGCGGCGGATGGACAGACTGACGATCTTTGCGCCAAGGACACCGATGAAGATGCCGGCGAGTGGTCCGAGTGTCACCTGCTTGGCGGCAAACGCGATGCACGCTCCGGCGGTCATGGAGGATGACTCGGCTCCTTCCATGACCTGGCCGATGCTCGCCATCGACGCAAACAGCACGACCATCGGCACCGCAATTCCATCGTTCAGGCCGCTCTCGACGCTGAGTGTCTGACGAATGCGTGCCGGAACCTCATCACTCGTCACAACCGCCTGGCCGAGTGCTGCGTCCGTCGGTGCCAGCACCGCTCCGACAAGGGCCAGCTCCCACATCCCGAATCCAGGAAAGAGAGGCCAGGCGACGAGCGCACCGAACACGATTGTCAGCGGCATGCCGATGCCGAGCAGGCGGGCCGGCAGTGCGCCCTCACGTCGGAGCCCGCCGATGTCGATCCTCGCCGCGTCAATGAACAGGAGCACGATGAGCGTGGCTTCGCCCAGGGTGTGCACCAGCGATCGCAGGCCCCCATCCTCACCCAGGGGGCTCAGCCCGAGCCATCCGACGCCGTGGGCGAGGAGCAGGCCGGCTCCGAGAAACACCATCGGTGCGGTGATCACTCCACGCATGAATGTGCGCGATACGACGCCGAAGCCGAGCACCAGCAGCGCTATCACGATGAGCTGTGGGATCTCAAGCATCGATCGCCCGCCGCGCCTCGGCGCGTGCCATGCATGGACCGGTCGGCATCACGTGTACGTGCTCGCGCGCGCATCGTCCAGCTGCGCTCCTTCGACGGTCCTCATCGCGTCACACTCCCTTGCACTGGCGCATGCTCGCGGGGCTGCTCGAGAAGCGTGTAGAGGACGAAGTTGGCGAAGAGCGGGTCATTCGTGAGTCCCAGGTGATCTGATGTGAGGAACTGTACTGAATCGAAGGCGATTGGCGATCGCAGCCTCGGCTGGTAGGGACCTCCCGTACGCTCATCCATCAACGCCGACACGCGACTGACCGTGTTGTCCCCGGGCGCCATCGATCGAACCTCGAGCGTACCCGTTCCTGCATCGACTGACAGCACATCCGGTGTCGGCCGTGTGTCCCCAGCGATCAGATGGAGCGTCGTTCCTTCCGGAGGCGCACCGGGCACATCCAGCGCTCGGTGCACCTGCTCGGCTCGCCGGAGGCACTTTGCAAGGTGCTCGAGCGCAATGGCACGCCGTTCCGAAGCAGTCTCCACGTCCGGGAGCAGCTGCTGCAGGACCCGATCTTGTCGCGGATCGGCGAGTCCCCATCCGCGTTCGATCCAGACTTCGGGCGCGAACAGGTCAATCGGCTGCCCCGTCGTCTCATCCACGATGCGCGCATGACGTGTTCGTGGCAGCAGCTGGTAGATCGCAGGCATCGTCCCCAGCACCGCCGGTCGATACTTCGGTGTAATGAGCGATGCGAACTGCACACCCTCGACGAGCTGCTCAAGCGCGAGCGAAGAGCCGCCCGAGGGTGTGCCGATCAGTATCGCTCTTTCGATGTACTGCGCGCCTTCCCAGTCGAGCTCCGGCAGAGAGCCATCTTCGGGGAGGGGATCGGGGCCATAGCGCAGGTAGTACCGCAGCACCAAGCCACCCATGGAGTGCGCACAGACATCGACCTTCCGTCGCGGCGTCGGCTGAGCGGCCAGCGCACTCATGATGCGATCGTGCAGCGCGGCCGCCTGCTCGGAGATATCGCGCCGCCAGTCGTACGCGAACTGAAAGCACGTGTAGTGGCCGCCGCCATAGTCCACCGCACCGGAGACTCCGAGCGTCTCGTCCCGATACTTGCCGACACCCAGTGTCCGAAGAATGCCGACGTACGCTCCGAGCTCAACGCCCCTGATGAGTCCGATGTCCAGCGTCAGCGTGTCGAGCACCTCCGTCGCGACGACGTCATCGCGCAGCTCCGACAGTGATGCGCCGGGCGCCATGGGAAGAGCGACGAGGCGAGCGCCGGCGGCAGTGTCGGCATCCGCAGCCCCGTACACGAACGCGCCCCACACCGGGATCGATGTCTCCGACGATTCCAGCTTCGAGCCAAGCACCCCCGGAATGACGATAACCGGGTTGCGAGCATCGCCGATCTTCTGCGCAGCCTCGTTGTACAGCGCTCCCAGATCCGGGCTCGGTGCTGTGGATGCGCAGGCCGACAGCGTTAGCAGCACAGCCAGCACCGGCCACACGGCGCACATTGCTCGTTGCATGGGGTTGTCCCTCTCGAGTCAGTTGCGGTCGAGTGAACCACGTTCGCAGTCGCAGTATTCACGATCTCTCGGGGCCATGCTCGTTTCGCCAGCCGTATGCGAATCGGCCCCTTCGCCGCTGATGGATCCACCACGTGCCCCCTTTGCGTGATCTCCACCACGCCCTGGCCGACCAGACGCCGTGCCGCCATTCGCGCGGATTCCATCAGTTCCCGCCATTGCTCCGCCTTCACCACGCGAGCTGCTTCACTCGGACAGATGGTCGATCCGGCTGCACGGGATCGAAGTAGATCCACGATGGCTCGTTCCAGTTCCGAATCCGACGGTGTCAGTCGCCGCGCTCTGCACGCCTTGGAGCAGTAGCGGATCTCGTCCCAGTTGCGCTCCCACTTCTTGCGCCAGTCGATCTGGCGGCCGCAGACCACGCAGATTTTCGATGGTCGTGCGCTCACGACTCCAGGGTCGCTGCAGCAAGGGCCGCTGCGTTGCCTCGATCCTGCAGTGTTGACGGCACGAGTTGCAGTCGTGATGCAGTCTGCGACACGCACCGATCCCGCACGACCTCCATCGCCGGGGGTATGAACAGTTCCGGTGCGGCAGCGCCGATCGTCCCGAGCACCACGGCATCGGGCTCCAGCACGTTGCCGAGGATCGCGACGAGTTCACCGAGCTTGTGCGCAACAGTGGTCGTCACACGCACCGCGCCAGGATCACCCGTCTTCGCGTGCCGACACAGCACCTCCGGCGAGAGCACCTCATCGCCAAGGAGCGCCGTCGGCTCTCCGGACTGCCGACACCGCAGAGCCTCCGCATGCGCGAGCTGCGTCATGCCCGGTCCGCTGAGGAATCCCTCGACGGTGCCCATCGCACCGAACCCGACAGGTCCGAACTCCGAGAGAACGATGCGCCCGACCTCGCCCGCAAAGCCATGGCGACCCTCGAGTGGAACCCCTTCAACGACGATGCCCGCGCCGAATCCCGTTGACATCGTCAGGAAGGCGAGTGTGGAGACCATGCCGTGCCCGCCCCACTGCCATTCCGCCATCGATGCGGCGTTGGCATCATTCATGATCCGAACCGGAACATCACTCTCGGCATCGAAGAAGGCTCCGAGTTCGAGGCCGTGCCATCCCGGCATGTTCGGTGGTTCGAGCAGCGTTCGGCTTCGCCTGTCATACGGCCCCGGCGTGCTCACACCCATCCGCTCGATCGACCCGCCCGCGTCCGATGCCAGGGCACGCATCCGCTCCAGCGCGGCGCGCAGCTGCTGCGGGCCGTCATGGTGTGGCTGCGTCTCCAGCCGATCTGATGCCAGGACGACGCCATCATGCCCACCAACACAGACGCCGATCTTCGTTCCGCCGATGTCGATGCCACCAAGCACTGGAAGTCTCCGCGTTGAGAACCGTCGGCATCCTATCGCATGCGACATCCGGTACGATGCCGACGATCCGCCGGGGGATGACCCGAACGGAGAGTCCATCGTGGAACAGCTTCTCGATCTCTGGCTTCCGGTGCTGGTTTCGGCTGTGGTTGTCTTTATCGCCAGCTTCCTGGCTTGGATGGTCCTTCCCCACCACACCGCTGACGTGCGCAAACTGCCGGACGAACCGGGCTTCACAACGCACCTGCGGGGTCTGGACCTCAAGCCCGGTACGTACATGTGGCCCAACTGCGAAGACGCCGCGGAGATGCGCAGCGCCGACTACAAGCAGCGATACCAGGATGGCCCCTGGGGCAGCATGATCGTCACCGACAAGCCGAATTTCGGGCGCAACCTTGGCGTAACGTTCCTCTTCTACGTCGTCGTCGGGATCGTCGTGGCGTACCTGACCTCCGAGGCTCGTGCGCCCGGAGAGGCGTTCCTGCCGGTCTTCCAAGTCGCCTCGACTGTCGCGGTCATCGCGTACTGCTTTGGTGGCCTCCCACACGCGATCTTCTTCGGGCGCCCGTTGCGGTTCATCATCACCGAGACGATCGACGGCCTCGTCTATGGGCTCATCACCGGTCTCATCTTCGCCTTGATGTGGCCTGGTGCATCGATCGAAACACCCGCGGTTCCCCTGTCGCTGCACGAGGTATGGACGGAAAGCACGGTCTTCATGACGCAGATCTGAGTCGGCGCACAGTACGAAGAAGCGACAGTGCGTAGATCAGGATGGCGACCGCGGCCAGCATCTCCATTTGCTCATTGAGCTGCTCGATGTAGTCTCGGTAGATGCCCGGCTCGCTCTGGTTCGCGTCAGGAGACAGCAGTCGGTAGACGTTCTTGATCTGCTTCCAACCAAACGCGAATGCCATGGCAAAGATCGCCGGTGCCTCCGGCACTGCAGGTGACCAGTCAGCGGGAAGCCGAACCTTGTGCCGGAGGCTCCAGATCGCAGGAAAGACGAAGAAGTAGCTGGCAAGAAACACGGGTGCAAGTGTGCGCACTGGCAGGCCACTGTTGTGGATGTTGGTCTCGTGACTGAAGCTTTCGAAGCTCTCGGGTGTGTCCCACCCGAACCAGGTCTGCCCCCAGCTAACCTCTTCTCCGGCGAAAAACAACGTCGCGGCGAACAGGGTTCCGACGAGGATGGTCGCCCCAACGATCCGCTCCTTCCAGAAGCGAGAAGTGCACCAGAGCAGGATGGCCGACGCCACAGCGCTGCTTCCGAATGTCACGATCTCGACAAACTGGTACTCGCGCGCATCCTCACGAAGGATGTGGGCGAGGTAGAACTCAGGTGCAACGAGATACACCACGAGCAGCCCCACAGCGAGTGCGACGGGCCCGAGTGCCGCGGCGATGTTGAGCAGGGAACGACGGTCCTTGTCAGGCATGGCATTCGTCACAGACCCACGCCTCTACTGCGCGGACTCTGACGCCCCGTTGTCGGAAGTGTCGATCTCGCCGGATCGAAGCTCGGAAGGCACGTTGCCTTCCACCGTCAGTCGGGTCGGGTGGCCGTACCACGAGTGGTTGCCGCCGGAGAGTTTGCCGCGGATAAGACCGGCGACCTCTTCCATCGTGCCGTCGGCGCGTACCCAGCCGTTGTCGATGTCGGGGAAGTCCACCGCGCAGTTGGCGCACTTCTTGTCCGACTGGAACCGGATCGGGCACCAGAAGGACTCGACGTTGCGAAGCATCTCTGAGCCGAGCGACCACACACCCGTCATCCAGTCGCAGTACAGACACCAGATCAGATCATGACCAACGAGACCCTCGAACTTCTGGCGTGAGATGTTCACCCATTCGGCATGGTCGTACCTGGGGAGCTTGATCAGCTTCGTCAGCGGCGGATACACCACGTACTCAGCCAGCCGGATGATGCTGAACACCGGCACGGCCAAGGCCGTCGTCCACACCGCCGCATGGTTCCGCACGCGACCCACCCGCTTGTTCAGCTCCTTGACGATGCGCGGGCCGCGCACCGACCGGATGTGTGCGACCTCATGCAGCACCGTCCAGACCATCACGCCCAGTACGAAGGCAATGACGCCGGCCAGGAGCCCGGCCCATCCGCCCCACCACCCTGCGTACAGCCACAGCCCCGCGATCCACCCGCCAATCAGCGGGAGGACCGTGAAGTAGACCACCGCGACGTCAAGACCCGGCGCATGCGTGAACCACGATGCGGCCGCCTTTCCCCTGGCTCCGAACAGAGGCAGGGCATGGGCGATGAGGGCCCCGAACAGCAGCGCGGCGAGGATCACGCCGACGATCCACAAGAATGTCATCATGCGCGCAGCGTACTGCGAAGCAGGATGAGATGTCAGTCAAGGCCGAGCAGAGATCCGATGATCGGACCGTATGCAACGGTCAGGCCAGCGAACACAACCGAGACCACCGAGATCAGCTTAATCAGGATGTTCAGCGATGGACCGGAGGTGTCCTTGAACGGATCGCCGACGGTGTCACCGACGACGGTCGCCTTGTGATCCTCCGAACCCTTGCCGTAGACGATGGTGTCGCCGTTGCCCGCGTTCACGGCTTCCTGTGCTCGCGACAGGATCGCCTCGCGAACCTCCGACGGCACCTTGTCACGCGACGAGGCATCGTTGACCATGTCGTTGGCCGTGATGCGACCGTACGACTCCAGGAGCTTCTTGGCGTTGTCCCACGCGCCGCCGGAGTTGGCCATGAAGAT
>JBCBTA010000053.1:0-12053 GCA_039818905.1 Planctomycetota bacterium | reverse complement strand
TCGGATTGCAGGCTCGTCTGATGAGTCAGGCGATGCGCAAGATGACCGGCGCGATTGCCAAGAGCAACTGCACTGTGATCTTCATCAATCAGATCCGTGAGAAGATCGGTGTGATGTTCGGCTCGCCGGAGACGACGTCGGGCGGACGCGCGCTGAAGTTCTACTCATCGATTCGCATCGACATCCGACGCATCAGCGCGATCAAGGATGGCGACAAGAACGTGGGCAACCGCGTGCGTGCACGCGTCGTGAAGAACAAGCTGGCTCCGCCCTTCCGCGATGCCGAGTTCGACATCATGTTCGACGAGGGCATTTCCGCCTCAGGCGATCTGCTCGATCTCGCGGTGGAGGACGGCATCGTGGACAAGTCCGGCGCGTGGTTCAGCTACGGCGAGGTTCGGCTCGGCCAGGGGCGCGAGAACTCCAAGCGTTTCCTGCGTGAGAACGAGGATCTCGCCGCCGAGGTGCGCCAGCGGGTGCTGGTGTCCCGGAACGTTCCCGGCGCGGTTGCTCCGGAGGCGACGGAGGAAGTCGCGGCGGAGTGATCGCACCTCGCCCGCACGAATTGTGCGACTGGACAGCCCTGTCAGGCCGTTCCGACGGACTGAGGACCCGGGTCGGTTGCGGGCCAGTGACGGGCCTGTGAGATCACCGTATACGGGTTTGTCGGGATGCCGACAGGTCTCCCTGGGCGGCGGTGCGCCATGGGAAGTGACAGGGTTTTGTCTGGCGTGGAACCGGAGGGCTGGAAGGTCCGTATCTGGTTTGGGCGCGGTTGCCTTCGCTTGGAGGTTGTCGTGATCGAGCCGGAATGGGTATGCTGCTCGGCTCATCCGATCACGCGGCTGTGGCGGAATTGGCAGACGCGCTAGGTTCAGGTCCTAGTGGGGGTAACACCCCGTGGAGGTTCGACTCCTCTCAGCCGCATTTCGACGTTGGAGGCTCTCGTGGACAGGCGTTCTCGAGAGCCGGGTCTGGCGGGTGTCCGCCGGTGCAGGGTCGAGCATTCGGTGCAGTTCGCGTCGCCGGTCGATGGTCGATTGGTGGTGCACACGGAAGAGTGCCTTGTTCGGGACGCACGCGTCCCGGTGCAATGGGCTCGAAGAGACTTCGATCGAATTCGATGCGAGGCGCACCTCGCCGCCACACAGGTTCGGAGAACAAGGCATGACGAGTAAAGGGAACCGCCGCGGCTTCACGCTGATCGAGCTGCTTGTCGTCGTGAGCATCGTCGTTCTGCTGGTGAGCATCCTGCTCCCGGCGGTTGGCCGTGTTCGCACGCAGGCTCGTGTGAGCGTGTGCACGCAGAACATGAAGCAGCACGGCATCGGCCAGGGCAACTACTCGGCCGCCAACGGCGACTACCTGCCTCATGCCCCGAAGGCTCCCCCGTCTTCGGCGTCCAACGAGGGCGGTCGTCCCTACGGCATTCCCGGTCGTCCCGCGCGTCGTTACGCCACTGAGGACTTCCCGATCAACGGCTTCCGGTTCCGTGGCGGCGACAGCGGCGGCGTGTACACGCTGTACGGCTGCGGCAACGCTGAGCTGCGTCTGGCCGATGGTCGCCTGACCTGGCAGGAGCTGCAGATGACGACCGGCTACTGGGTCGTCATGGCCGAGTTCATGACCGACGGCGAGGGCATCGGTGCCCTCAGCGAGTCGATCTTCACCTCCCCCGCGGACGTCATCGGTCAGGACACCGTGCAGTTCGTCCGCGAGGACCTCGACGATCGCGACGGTCGCTGGCCGAACCTCGACAACCAGGGCGTGGACTACGACCTGCTGTCGTACCGCTACATCTCGCCGGCCCTCGTCGATGACCTTGTCTTCACTTGGACCACGAGTGGTTCGACCGGCGCCTTCGGCCCGGCTTTCCCGAGCGTCGCTATCGGCGACACCCCGTTCGAGGACGAGCGCACCTTCTACCAGTTCGTGCGTCGCCGCTCGGCTGTGTCCGTGCAGTTCCCGTCGAACAAGGTGCTCTTCTTCATGTGGAACGCCTGGCACAACCCCGAGCTTGAGGCCTGGTTCCAGCCCGGTGCGATCATCCCGGTCGCGCTGGCGGACGGCTCGGCCCGTGCGACCATCCCGTACCGCGATGGCCTGTACAAGCCGAACTCCAGCTTCGGCGACGAGCGTGAGAACGCCGGCCCGTACTTCAACTACATCTTCAGCGCCGGCGGCTCGAACGTGTCGTCGTCCACGGAGTCGTGGCCTGCTCACTACTTCGCGACCTACGGCGGTCTCCGCGGCCGCGACCTGCAGAACTGAGGATTCTTGATTTCGCTATCATGAAGCTCGGCACTCAAGGAGCGAATTCATGGAAAAGGGTACTGCAGTCAAGGTCGTGATCGCGATCGTGTGCTTCCTCATCGCTGGCGCCGTGGTGGCCTTCACCACTGGCATGTTCGGCGGTGGCGGAGGTGACGGCGACGCGGAGTTCAACTTCGAGAACACCACGGCACCTGAGGCGGCAACCGACGTCGAGCAGACCGATGATGACCCGCGGACGATGGAGACGCCTTCCGAGGCGTTCCAGAAGCCGCAGCGTCGTCGCCGCTGATCGACAGCCGTCAGCTGGAACATTCAGACTTCCAACACACCCCACGGTCACTGCGACCGTGGGGTGTTTTCGTTCGTACAGGTCATGCGGACACCACTGCTCGGAAGGAGTGTGCAGCATGCACAACCGAACGAAGTCGATCCTCGGTCTCTGCATCGCCGCGGCGTGCACGCTGCTCGCCTTCGGCATCTTCCTGTGGAACGCTCGCAGTTCCGCGCCTGCGACCGCGTCATCGGACGGGCAGATCGCTGGTCACGTGCAGTCGGACGGCCAGACGATCGGGACGTCGTGGGACCCGTTCAGCAAGGCCGTGCCACGCCGGGACCGCGGCGACGAGTAGGCCCCGTGTGCGCCGCGGCGAGGCGCGGTATCGTCGCTGCGATGGAGACGGCGCTCCAGGATGACGACCTGCTGTACGCCGGCATTGATGAGGCGGGCTACGGCCCACTGCTCGGGCCGCTGTGCGTCGCAATGACGGTCGTGCGTGTGCGCGATGTCCCGGAGTGTCCGCCCGACCTGTGGGACCTGCTTGATCGAGCGGTGTGCCGCGAAGGCAAGGACGCGGGGACGTCGCGTCTGGCGGTCAATGACTCCAAACGCCTCAAGCTGGCCAACTCGTCGGAGAAGCGCCATCCGCTCATGCATCTGGAGCGCGGTGTGCTGGCCTTCGGTGCCCAGTGTGGCGGACGTGAGCTTGCATCGACGGACGAAGAACTCCTCGAGATGCTCGGTGTCGGGCTCGCATGCCCGTGGTACACCGGCGCACCCCGCGCACTGCCTCTCTCGACCACGGCCGAGCACCTCGGCCTGTTGCGCAGCGGTCTGACGGCGGCGCTGCGGCAGGCGGGCGTGGAGATGCTGGATATGCACTGCCGAGCCGTCGATGAGCAGGGGTTCAACAGCAGGCTCGCGGACGTCGGTGTGAAGTCCCGCGTGTGCTCGGGCATGGTCGGGGAACTCATGCGCCGAGTCTGGGGTTCGCAGGCGTGTGCGCGGTGTACCGATCGACCGGCGAGGATCGTCGTGGATCGCCAGGGCGGTCGTCGTTCCTACGTGGGGCTCCTCGAAACGGAACTGCCCGATGGACGCGTGCAGGTCGTTCGTGAGCGTCCTGAGGGCAGCGTGTACGACGTGACGCATGCCGATGGCAGATCACTGCGCGTGCTGTTCCTGACCGAGGCGGAACGTCAGCACTTCCCCGTCGCCCTGGCGTCGATGACGGCCAAGCTGGTGCGTGAGTTGGCGATGGCGCGATTCAATCGGTACTGGTCCAGCCGCGCATCGGAGTTGAAGCCCACCGCCGGCTACCGCACCGATGCTCGGCGTTGGCTTGCCGATGCCGAGCGCCTCGGCGCGGCGGATGCATCGTCACTGGAAGGGCTCTGCCGCAATGCGTGAGTCCCCATGAGCCGTGTGATTGATCGACGAATGCTGGACCTCGCGACGCGTGCGGCGTGGCGCGGCATGGGACTGGTCGAGCCCAACCCGATGGTCGGATGCGTCATCGCGTCGCCTTCGGGAGACGTGCTCGGCGTCGGGCACCATCGCTCCTTCGGTGGCCCGCACGCGGAAGTGGAGGCACTGCGGGCATGCGTGGCCAACGGGAATGAGCCGCGCGGCGCGACTGCCTACGTGACGCTGGAGCCATGCAACCACCATGGCAAGACCGGGCCCTGCTCCCATGCGCTGATTGAAGCGAGCATCGCACGGGTTGTGTATGCGGAGCCGGACCCCGGGCCGGCGTCCCGCGGCGGCGCGGCGCATCTGGCGGCGCACGGGGTCGCAGTCGAGCATGCCTCGTGGCATGTCGCCGGTTCGGACGCGTCGGCGTCGTTTCGCAAACGCATCGAGTCGGGACTGCCATGGATCATCGCGAAGTGGGCCCAGACACTCGACGGGCGCGCTGCGACGCGTACCGGCGCCTCGCAGTGGATCTCCAATGCGTGGTCACGCGCGGCGGTGCATCGCCTGCGATCTCGAATGGACGTCGTGCTGACCGGGATCGGGACAGTACTCGCCGATGATCCGATGCTGACGGCGCGTCGCACATGTGTGCGCAGCGTTGCCCGCCGCGTTGTCGTCGATGCGCTGTTGCAGACACCGACGGACAGTCGGCTGCTGCGCTCGGCTCGCGACGTTCCCGTGACGATCGTGACGCGTCGCGAGCAGGCGGAGTCGCGCCAGGCGGCGTCTCTGCGGTCCCTTGGGGCCGAAGTGGTTGCTCCGGGCGATGCGGGAGCGGCTCGGGTCGATCTCGAAGCGTCCCTGCGCTGGCTCGCGGCTGCGCATGATGCGACGAATGTGCTCGTCGAGGCGGGGCCTGGCCTGTTGGGCTCGATGCTGCACCTGGTCGATCGGGCGGTGGTCTACATTGCACCGACGGTCTTCGGTGATGCTGACGCGCTGGCGGCCGTGTCGGGTCAGGTCACGGCGGAGTTGCAGGATGGCACGCGGTGGTCACTCGGGCGGGTGCGGCGGCTTGGGGATGATCTCGAAGTGACGTATCGACGCACCTAGGTCACGCATGTGGCTATTTGCTCGGCGCGTCGTCTTCGGGCGGGGGCGGAGCCGTGCGCTGCTCTTCGGGCGCGAGCGATTCGAATGGTGGCACGCGGAAGATCGCCGGGGCCGGACGATCGTACAGCCACAGCACGTTCTGACCCCGGACGGCCACTGTGCCATCGGCGGTGTAGCCGATGCGCAGGCGCTCGAGCGGGTCCGCCTTGAAGTCGAAGAGCTCGACGCGCGCGACGGAGCGGATGTCGTTGTCGCCGAGCGTTTCCTGTGGTTCACCGGGCTCCTCGGTGAGGAAGGCGATCGCATCACGGATGGACTCGATGTCCACCGGCTGCTTGTCGGGGAGCGTCTGCCAGGTGCCGAGGTCTCGCCGGTAGCCTGCCTCTGTGCCGTCGCGCCATACGACCCGCAGGATCGCGATGTCTTCTTCGGGAATATCACAGGCAGTGAGCGCGAGGTAGGACCGCACGGCCGTTGAGACACTTGTCGCAAAGGACGCGGGAACGGTGATCACCTTGTCCGGAGCCACATCGCTTGCGGCGAAGGCAGCCTGCCCAGTGGCTTCGAGCCCGCCGACGCGGAGGCCGACGGACGCGACGCGCGTCGAGACGGAACCGTCGGGCGCAGCAGTCCGCACGTCGCGCTCAATGCGGAGCGTTAGCCGCGGTTGACCAAGCTGTGTGGTCGATGCCGGCGGCGGGTCGTCGAGGAACTGCTGGACCACGAGGCTGTCCAGAAGGCCGCTGAGGGCCTGCAGGGCCGTGGCATTGACTCGGGCTGGGAAGGGGCGACGCAGCCGCCAGCGACTGTCCAGCTTGGCGAACTCGAGCGTCGCGCCTTCGGCATCGGAGATGACGATGCGCGATGCTTCCGATGCGCGAACACCCGGAAAGGCGCCACGCAGCCGCCAGCTTCCGGGATTGGCGAAGGCATCGGTGATGGTGCTGGGCACGCGGACCGCATCACCGCCGTCAACGGACGCGCCGATCATTCCCGCGATGGGCTGGGTGTCGAAGACGATGGTGTGCGCTTCGCCACCGTGCATGCGAAGCGTGATCTCAAGCCCGCCGCCGGCATCGCCATCGAAGGGCTCGGCCCGGGCGAGTGCGTCCAGCGCCCGAAGGGCCCGGGAAGGACCTTCTGGGTTGACCGGCCACCCGGCGTAGGACCACGCCCCGCCGCGCTCCCGCGCGAGGTCGTGGGCACTGCCGTTCGTCCGTATGGCGATCCCGAGCACATCGGCCGGCGTGATCTCAAGTGCGGGCGTCTGCTGCTGGTTCGATGGAGCGCTCGGTGATTGCGATGCAATCCAGAGTCCGATGCCCAGCGCGACGGCCACGCCGAGCAGCAACGCGAGTGCTGTCTTGCTCATGAGGGCCCACTCTACCGCGCCGTTCAGCCGCGGATGACGCGGAGGGCAAGTCCGAGGCCCAGGACCAGCACCGGCAGGCCGGCGATGAGCAGCCACCGGATGGCGGTCAATTGCGTGGGTTCGAGCTGCGCGATGCGCGGGATCGAGCGTGCTTCCGGACTCTCGGCGATGAGCTCGTCGTTGCCACTGAGCCACGCGATGGCGGCGTCGAGCAGCTCGGCGTTTCCGGGAAAGCGTGTGACGCGGCGGCCATCGAGCATCACGGCGGCCTGCGTCACGGCATCGGTGTACCACCAGCCGCCGCTGACGACGAGCAGGCGCTGTCGTCCGCCATCGCCTGATTCGATGGCGGCGGGTTGCGTGCTGCCGCGTGATCGCTCGGCGGCCATCACGACGGGCCACGGCCCCTCGAGGTCGTCGCGGCGATCGTTGGGCTCGGGCGGGTTGGCTGATGTCATGCCCGCGACAATGGTCTGCCACTGCGACTCGGCCCAGCGGTCCCCGTCGTCGGGCACGTCCATGACCACCCATGTGCGTGCGCTGGCGACGCTCTCCATCTGCCGGAGCGGCATCGCAAGCGGGAAATACGTGGTGAGTGTGGCGAGCGCACCGGCGATGGGATGATCGCCGGTGGTCCGCGGCTCGATGTCCGGCGCGAACTGCGGGCCAATTGGTGACGTCGTCCGGGTAACGATGACGCGTCCGGAGTCACTCTCGATGCCGAAGACCGGCAGCGACGTCACGAGTGGATCGGGTTCGCCGACGGCGGGGAGTTCCGATGGCGTGAGTGACAGCAGGATGTTCTCACCGGCATCGATAAGCCGCGTGATGCTCTCGCCGAGTCGGTTGAGCCGCTCGATCCGCTGGGGCGGGGCGGTCGGCCTGCCGACGACGAACCAGACGACGGGTTCGTTTGATTCGAGTCCCAGAGCTCGGCGGTCCGGCATGGGCTCGTTGAATGCGACGGCCCACTCAGCGAGGCGGATGCCGCGTTGCGAAAGGTCCTGAATGAGGGCACCGAAGACGGCTTGGCCGCGCTGCGTCGGCATGCCGTCGGTGCCGAAGATGCGCTCGGTGTCGGGGTGCACGAAGACGAGCGCGGTTGTCGAGTCCCGGGAGACTGAGGAGAGTGCCGTCGCCAGCAGGTTCTCACCCGTGAAGACCACACTGGCGATGGAGCGATCAGACGTCGCGGCGGGGAACATCGCGCTGAACTCGATGGCCGACGCGCCGCGTGGTCCGATGACAAGCACGCTCTCCTGTGCCGCGAGGATCCGGGCGATAGCGAGCGGCTCGAGCGCCTCGAGGCGGCGCAGGCGATCCATGGCGGCAAGGATGTCGTCACGCAGGGCAGCCGCGGCGATGCGAGCACCCGCGAGGGCGTCGGCATCGGCGGTTGGCGGCAGCTGTTCCAGGATGGTCGATGTTGCCCGGGCGACCTGTCGCATGGCCGGTGCGAGCGCGGCGAGCGTGTTTTCGGCATCGGGAAGCTCCACGGCTCCGATGCGGGTTGCTGCTGTCGCGGCGGCTACTTCGGTTGCGCTTCGCATGTCGTCGGCAAGGACGCGCACGGCGCCAGAGGCATCGTTCCAGCGGGAGCGCTCGTCGGGGCCGGCGAGGGTCGCGGCAAGGCCGGCGAGTGCGTCGGCGACACCTTCGACGCGCTGCGGCATGGCCCCGGCGTCGTCGAGCGTTTGCGTGATGGCCTCGACATGGGCCTCGATGTCGTCTTCATGCCACGAGGCTGCCGTCGCGACGACGGCCTGGATCGCTTCGATCGCACCGGGTGCACCGGTGTCGATCAGGCTGACGGTCAGGTCTTGGTTGATGGCCGCGAAGTTCTGCAGGACATCGGTCAGGCGCTGCCGGCCCGCGGCATCGACACGTGACAGATTGGCGCTGACGACGATCAGGTGCGGCTCGTCGATCTGCTCGACGAGACGGATCGTACGTGGGGCGAGCGTGTGCTCGCGCGTTGCGGTGAGGTCGATGCGGGTGCTGAAGCGCGATCCCAGGACGGCGGTGAGGACGCAGACAACGAGGAGAGCTCCCAGCAGGACGAGCGTCTGTGCACCGAATCGGAAACGTCGCGCGAGTGCCGAGCTCATCAGCGCCACCTCCGGACTTCCAGCGAGGCAACGGTCAGTCCGACGAAGAGCAGTGAGACGGCGAGGAAGAAGACGATGTGGCCGGTGTCGAGAACGCCCTTGGCGAAGTCGCTGACGCGGAGGCCGATGGAGACGGTGTACAGCGCATCGGACCAAGGGGGACCGAGCAGCCGTGCGCCCTCCGAGGAGGCGAGCCACAGCAGCAGGAAGAAGAAGAGAGTCGTCAGGAAGGCGATGACCTGATTGCTCGTCAGCGATGACATCCACATGCCGACGGCGATGTACGTCATGCCGACCAGAACCAGCCCGAGGTATCCGGTGATGATGGGGCCGTACTCCGGGTCGGAGACAGCCGCGAGCAGCGCAACGTAGGCCAGCGTCGGCAGCAGCATGACGATGAGGAAGCCAACGGCGCCGAGGTACTTCCCGAAGGCAACGGCCCAGTCGCCGGCGGGGGATGCCATGAGCGGCTCGATGGTGCCCGAGCGCCACTCCTCGGCGAGCAGCCGCATGGAGATCGCGGGCGCGACGACCAGCAGCAGCCACTGTGATGCGCCGAAGAAGACGCGAAGGCTGGCGGGCTCACCGGGGCGCAGCGTCGCAAAGGCGACCCACACGCCGGAGACGAGCAGGAACAGCGCGATCACGACCCACCCGATCGACGATCGGAAGAAGGATGCCAGCTCGCGGTGGGCGATGTGGAACGCGGCGCTCACGCGTCATCCTCCGACTGAATGAGGCGGAGGTAGAGCGTCTCGAGGGAGACCGTCTCGTCGCGGAGTTCCCGAAGCGGGAGGTTTGCCTGCACGAGGGCGCGGCCGATGGATTCGCGGACGTGTGCCCCCGGCTTCGTCTGGACGTAGGCGCGGATCCACGCGTCTGACGTCTTCTCGGTGGACACGGCATCGACGCCCGCGATGCCGGTGATGGCCTGGGTCGGGTCACCCTTGCATTCAACAATGGTCCGCCCGGGAGCCTGCTGCATCAACTCGGCAGGGCTGCCGTCGGCCCGGACGGTGCCCGAAGAGAAGATGACGATTCGGTCGCACGTCTTCTCGACCTCGGGCAGAATGTGTGACACGATCAGCATGGTGCGATCGCCCGCGAGCGAACGGATGAGCTCGCGCGTCTCGGCGATCTGCGAAGGATCGAGGCCGGTGGTGGGTTCATCGAGAATGAGGATCTCGGGTTCGTGAACGAGTGCCGCGGCGAGTCCGACCCGCTGGCGATAGCCCTTGCTGAGCTGGCCGATGCGCCGCGTGGCGACATCGTCGAGCCAGCAGCGCTTCAGGGCGCGGGCAACGGCATCGGCAGTGTGGGGCGTGGCGTACAGGCGGGCACGGTGGCTGACGTAGTCGGCAACCCGCATCTCGGGGTACAGCGGATTGGATTCGGGCAGATACCCCAGCTTGCGGCGGACGCGCTGGGTCTCGGCGATGGCGTCCAGACCGGCGATGCGAACGCGTCCGGCGCTGGGGGGCAGGGTGCCGGCGATCATGCGGACAACAGTGGTCTTCCCGGCTCCGTTGGGCCCGAGGATGCCCACGATCTGGCCGGCGCGAATGGAGAGTCGGACGCCGCGGACGGCGTGCAGCGAGCCGTACTTCTTGTGGACGTCCTCGACCTCGATCACGACGGCACCGTATCTCAGCGTGCGGGCAGGCTGTCAAGCACGGGATGCATCTCCCCGGCGGCGGTGTCGAATAATTCGCGAGGGTCCTGCCGGACGGGCCGATTGGAAGTGCATCGGCTGTTCTCAGGTGTAGACTTTGACCCGGAGGAAATGGGCGTGGCCCTGTGACCGCGTCTCCGAGAAATGGGTGACCCCAGGCCCAAGCTCCTCGTCCTCGGCGGACCACACGTCGATCCCGGTGCGCTCAAAGCGTCGCTGAGTGATTCCTTCGAACTGATCGAGAGCTCCCCCGACGATGCCATCACCACGATGGAGGCGGAGGGGATCCAGGCGGTGCTGGCGGAGGCCGGCGACTTCCTGCCGCTGGAGCGCGGCCTGGTGACCCGCCAGTCCACCATGCTGCTCGACGCAATCGGCGAGGGTGTGTGCCTGTGCGATGGCACCGGGCGGCTTCTGTGGGCCAACCAGATGTTCCGCGAGTTCGGTGACGCCGTGCAGCGGCGGGTCATCGAGGTCTGCGGCCTCGGCTCGGAGCACTTCGCCCAGCGGCGGTCAGAGAGCAACGGCGACGGGCGCCCGCTCCGGGCCAAGCGGTTCAAGCTCGCCTTCACGCGGGCACAGCGGTACTTCGAGGTCCTTGTGTCACCGGTGCGCGGCGGCGATGACAAGCTCGTCGCCGGGGTCGTCCGTGATGTCTCGTCCTCGGAGCGTATGGAGCGGAAGATCGATGCGATCGACCGCGCCGGGCGCGACTTGGCCCATCTCGATGCCGAGACGATCCGGCGGATGCATGCCTCAGAGCGGTTGCGTCTGCTGGAGGAGCGGATCGTCAAGTACGCACACGAGCTGCTGCACTTCGATCACTTCGCGGTTCGCATGCTCAATCCGAGAACGAACGAACTGGAGCTGGTGATGTCCTTCGGCATCCCGGAGGACGCCCGAGGCATCAAGCTGTACGCAGAGCAGACGGGCAACGGCTTGTCGGGCTATGTCGCGGCGACGGGTGAACCTGCGATCAGCAACGACACGACCTCTGATCCGCGGTACGTCTTCGGCCTCAACGAGCCTGGATCGAGTCTGACGGTGCCGCTTCGGGTGTACGACAGCACGGTCGGCGTCTTCAACGTCGAGAGCAGCCAGAAGGACGCCTTCTCGGAGAACGACCGGCAGTTCGCCGAGATTTTCGCGCGGTATATGGCCGGGGCCCTGCACACGCTCAATCTCCTGCTGGTCGAGCGGCACACGACCAGCGAGACGACCAGCGGCACCGTGCGGGGCGAGATCAGCGGACCGTTGACGGATCTCGTGGCCGAGGTGGAACTGCTGAAGAAGCAGGCGGGTGGCGATTCGGCCATGGCGCCGCACATCGATCGCATCCTGCGGGATGTGGCGTCGATCCGCAGGCGCATGAAGAACGTCACACGCGGCGCCCAGACCCTGCTCGGCGTGGACGAGGTCCTCGAGGCGGGGCGCGTGCATCCGGAGTTGGAGGGGCGGCGCATCCTGGTCGCGGACAACGAGGAGTCGATCCGCGACACGATCCGACGGGTGCTGACCGCCGTCGGCTGCCGCGTCGTGACGTGCGACGATGGAACCTCGGCGATTCGGCTTCTCGAGACATGGCAGCACACCCACGACGCGGAGGAAGCATTCGACATCGTGCTCTCGGACATCAATCTCGGGGATCGGACAGGCTACGACGTCTTCGAGGCCGCCAAGGCTGCGAGCGCCAAGATCCCGGTCATCCTGATGACCGGCTTTGGGTACGACCCGCATCACTCGATCGTCCGTGCGACGCAGGAGGGCCTGCAGGCGGTCCTCTTCAAGCCCTTCCAGGCGGACAAACTGATCGAGGATGTG
>JBCBTA010000052.1:0-12056 GCA_039818905.1 Planctomycetota bacterium | reverse complement strand
GGGTGGTCGGAAGCGGCAATATGATCGTCGGCTGCAGCGCGACCGCGAATGCGGCCGGCGCGTTCAGCATCGCCGCCAACAACGTCGCCGGGACGGTCATCACCGGCAGCCAGGTGGCGCAGAGTCGTGATTGCAACGCCAACGTCGAGTGGTGACCGGACGGTCAGTCCTCGTCACGATCCATGTCGAGTTCGTACTCGATCGCGGGCGGGGGCGGGTCGCCGCCCGGGCCTTTCAGATAGTGGTTCATCCAGCGCATCATGCGGAGTGAGTAGTCGTACTGCGACGCCGCTCGACGATTTCCGTGACCCTCACCCTTGTAGAAGACAAGACGTGTGGGTGGCGGGTCGTCCTGTGTGACGAGGTAGCGATAGAGAATCTCGCTCTGGCGTGGATCGACGCGCGGATCGGCATCGCCGTGCATGATCAGGATGGGTGTCTGCGCCCGCTCGACGTAGCGGATGGGGCTGGACTCCTCGAAGAGCTTCCAGTTCTCCCACGGCCATGCGCGCGAGTGCACGAGGTACATCTCCTGCGGGATGTCGGTCGTGCCGAACTTGCTGAACTGCTCGCTGACGCCGACAAACATGACAGCCGCGGCGAAGCGCTCGGAGTAGTAGGTGGCGCCCCATGCCGTCGCGTAGCCGCCGTAGGACCCGCCCGTGATCCCGACCCTGTCGGCATCAACGAGGCCCTGCTCGATGAGATGATCGACGCCGTCCACCAGGTCGTCGAATTCCTCCTTGGCGTAGCGGCCTTGGCTGGTCATGGCGAACTCGACGCCGCGGCCAGTGGACCCTCGGTAGTTCGGAAAGAACAGGAAGTAGCCCTCTGCTGCGGCGGTCTGCACTGGACGGCTGTAGCTGGTGAGCCAGCCGTTGGAATAGTGGGCCTCAGGTCCGCCGTGGACAATGAGAATGAGCGGGTATCGCTGGCCTTCCCGGTATCCCAGCGGGTAGACGAGCAGGCCTTCGATTGGCAGTCCATCGCGCGCCTCGTAGGTGACAACGTCCTGTCGCGGCAGGTCGATGTCGTCGAGCCACGGATTGGAGTTGGTGAGCCTGATCGCTTCGCCGCGGTGCTTGCCGAAGTGGTAGATCTCGCTCGGGTGCGCAGGCGTGGTCGCGCGCAGGGCGATGTCGCCGTTGTCACCGATTGAGAAGTCTTCCCAGATCGGTCCGCCGAGCGGGAGGAGGGTGGTTTCATTGGTTCCGTTGGCATGGACGCGCGCCAGGCGCGACTCCACGCCCTCATGGCTGATGAAGAGCACATGGTCGTTGTCGTGCCACTCGATGCGGCGAATGTGCCCGAGCAGGCCGGGGGTCAGATGTGTCATCGTGCCGCCGTTCTTGCCGGCCACCATCAGGCGTCCCTCGCGCGTGTCGTGGATGGTCTCGGTGGCGATGAACGCGAGTCGCTCACCGTCTGGGCTCCACTCGAACTCGCCGAGCTTGCCAGGGTTTTCGATGCGACCCAGAAGCCTGCCGTTGGGCGAGATGATCCGCAGACGCTTGAACATGATCGTGTCATCTACCAACTGCCGCGGCGTTACTGCCAGCGCGAGCCGATCACCTTCGGGTGACCAAGCGGCGCTCTGGACCGAGCCTTCGAGCGTCAGCAGCCGGGGCTCGGCGTCGTCATCTTCAAGACTGAGGATGTAGACGCGGCGCGGCTGCCACTCTTCCTCGAAGACATACTGGTCGAAGCCGTGTTCCTTCTCCTTCGTGCGATCCGGATCCTCTGGCTCGAACGCGAGGAGGGCAACGGAAGCGCCGTCCGGACTGAACGTGTACGAGTCGATGGAGGTACTCAGACTCGCGATGGGCTGCGCCTCGCCGCCGCCGATGGGAATGGCGTAGAGACGCGTGTGCTCGTCGCCGTCGCGCTGCGTCAGGAACGTGATCGCACTGCCATCGGGCATCCAGCTGATGGACCCGATGTTGACCTCGCCGGTGATGAAGGGACGCTCTGTGCCGTCCGCGTTGATGACGTGGAGTTCGGTCCACCCCGGGCCGTCTTCCTCGGTGATGAGCTGCCGAGGCACCCTCCTGGTGAAGGCGATCATCTCGCCGTTGGGACTGATCACGGCGTCTCCGACGCTGTGAATCTGTGCGATGTGCTTGAGCGTCATCGGTTCGGCGTCGGCGAGGGCCGCTGTGAGCAGCACGCAGACGGCGGCGAGCAGGTCGATCCGCATCGAGGTCCTCCGGGTCTGAGTGGGCGCGTCCCATGGTGGATGCGCGTGGGGGGGACAGTGTACGTGACGTTGATCTGCGTATGGTCGAGTCGGTGCCGTCGTGCCTGGCGGGCGGACCAGGGGAACTGTCGTCGTTCGGGGAGCGAGTGTCGATGTAGACTGCGCGGTCCATGAATGGCGAGATGGTCTTTGTCTTTGGTCTGGTGATCGTCACGGCGATCCTGATGGCGACCAATCGCGTGCGCTACGACGTGATTGCGCTGCTGGTCGTGCTTGCGCTCATGTTGAGCGGCGTGCTGACCGTCGGGCAGTCGATTGCGGGGTTCGGCAGTTCGGTCGTGATCCTGGTCGCAGCACTGCTGATCATCGGCGAGATGCTGGATCGCACAGGTGTCGCCCGTGCTGTGGGGGAGTTCATCCTCAAGCGTGGTGGTTCGAGTGAGGTGCGCCTGATCGTGCTGCTGATGAGTGGTGCGGCGGTCCTCGGTACGGTCATGAGTTCGACGGCGGTGGTGGCGGTGTTCATTCCTATCGTCGCACGGATCGCATCCGAGACGGGGGTGAAACGGCAGCGACTGCTGATGCCCATGGCGTATGCGGCCCTGATCAGTGGCATGCTGACATTAATTGCCACGACGCCGAACATCGTCGTGTCGGAGGAACTGGAGTCGTCCGGCGCCCGTGGATTCGGCTTCTTCAGCTTCTCGCTGATCGGCGTTGCCGTGCTGATCGCTGGCATCGGCTACATGCTCACGCTTGGGCGGCGACTGCTACCCAATCACTCGACGCCCGAGGAGTCCGAAAGCCGGGGGCGCACACTCCGAGACTTGTTCCACGACTTCCAGGTCAGCGAGTCGATCGACTGCGTGCGGCTCAGTGCGACTGCGAGCCTCGCAGGAAGAACGATCGCGGAGTCGGGACTCGGCGAGCGTGGCGTACGGATCGTTGGCATTCGACGCGGCGGGACGCGAACCGAAGAGCAGATCGTGGCTCCGGATGGTGCGACGTTGCTGCGAGTAGGCGACACATTGCTGGTGACCGGCGAGATGTTTGAGCATCTCGATGCCTTCCCGGGGGTGACGGTGGAGCCGATCTCCCCCAGGGCATTGCAGCGTTGGCTGTGGGAGGCCGGGAGCGTCTCCGTTCTCGTGCATCCGGAGTCCGGCCTCATCGGGCGCTCGATCAAGGACGTGCGCTTTCGCTCTCGATATGGCTTGCATGTCCTCGGTGTGCGCAACGGCCAGCAGGCAGTGGAGGATCATGCGAATCGCTCGCTTCGCGCTGGTGACATGCTGCTGCTGTCAGGGCGATGGTCACGGATTGATGCGCTGCGCGCGCACACGCATGATTTTGTCGTCATGGAGACGCCGCGAGAGCGGACCGATGTCGTCAAGGCGTACCGGAAGCGCCCGGTCGCACTGGCCATTCTCGCGATGATGGTCATTCTGACGGTGTTCGAACTGGTGCCGCTGACTGCCGCGGTGCTTTTGGCGGCGCTGGCGGCGATCCTGACACGATGCCTGTCAATGGACCATGCCTACCGAGCGATGCACTGGAGCAGCATCGTGCTGATTGCCGGGCTGCTCCCGCTCGCCGATGCACTGGCGGTGACGGGTGGGACGGACTTCCTCGTCAACGTAATGATGACATCGGTTGGCGAGCTCGGGCCGTACGCGGTCTTCACAGCGCTCTTCTTTCTGACCGCGGGACTGTCGCTCTTCCTGTCGAATACCGCAGCGGCGGTGCTGGTCGCCCCGATCGCGATCTACGCGGCGGAACAGATCGGCGTCTCGCCGTACCCGATGGCGATCGCGGTGGTCATGGGCGCTTCGGCCGCCTACGCAACGCCCGTTGCGTCACCGATCGTGACGCTGGTCGTGGAGCCGGGCCGGTACCGATTCACCGACTTCGTGAGAGTGGGCGTCCCGCTTCTGATCCTGACGTGGCTCGTCGTGGTTCTGGTGACACCGCTGCTCTTTCCATTCGGGGAGCTTGTCGCCGACCCAACTCGCGTCGGTGCGGTCGCGCCGCCCATTGAATGACTGTCACTGCGTGTCGGCGGACGTTGCTTCGTGCGACGCGAGGTAGGCAGAGACATCCTTCGTCAGGGTCCAGCGGAAGTTGGAGAAGACGTAGAAGAGCAGCCCCGCAGTCATGCCGATCAGGGCGTGGACGGGTGACGGCAGGAAGGATGAGCCGACGGTGATGCCGATGCACACGACGGAGTTGATGACGAGATTCGGACGAAATGGCGGAAAGGCATGCCAGTAGGCAATCTGCTTGCCGAAGTAGAAGAGGGTCAGCCCGCCAATGGCCAGCAGCCGATAGTCCGAGGCTCCGACATCATCGAGGACGACGTGCCCGATGAGGCTTGCCAGTGCACCGAGGCCAAGGCAGAACAGAACGTGCGAATACAGCAGTGCGTAGCCGTGCGTGATGCGTTTGGCATGCTCGAGCGTGTTGAAGCTGTCGAAGTAGATCCACCAGATCGAGACGATCATGATGAACCCGGTGATGGCTGCGGTGAGGTTGCTCGCCGTCCATTCAATGCCACGGAGCCCAGCGACCATGCTGATCACGGACTCTCCGAGGAGGATGATGGACAGCAGTCCGATGCGCTCGACGAGGTGCTCGCGGTGCACCGGGACATTGGTCTTGCGCGTGCCGAGGATGACGGCGCCCACCATTTCCGCGGCGATTCCGCCGAGGAAGACGATCTGCTGCACCGTCCCGCTGAGCAGAAGCGAAAGGCCGGAGACGGCGATGCCGAAGCCAATCAGCAGTGCCATCGACGTGGCGTCGTCCCGCGCCCCGTGCAGGTTCTTGCGGCTGCTCAGGAACATGAGCGCCAGTACGAAACGCACCGCCACGTAGAAGCCGATGAACGCGATCGCGCCGCTCGACAGGCTCGCGCCAAGGAAGCCGGACATGGTCACGATCAGGAACATGATCAGCAGGGAGGCGAGGCGGTGCCCCTTGCTGTCGGTGTCAAATCGGTTGGCGTAGAGCGTGTGGGTGGCCCAGATCCACCACAGCGGGACGAACTCCACCGGGTACAGGATGAAGTCCTTGGTGGGGATGTGCCCATCATGGACATGCGCGAGATGGTGCGTGATGACACCGATTGCCGCGACGAAGACCAGATCGAAGAAGAGCTCCAGCCATGTCGCATGGCGGTGCTCGTCGTGGTACTTGAGGATCGCGGCGGGGTGTGACATGGCTCAACTGCTCGCGGGGAATGCTGAGGCCAGATGGGCGCGGTAGCGGGCGAAGTCATGCTCGATGTCCGGGTTCTTCATGACGTCATGGCATGCGAAGGTCGGCAGGGCATCCATGCCGAAGAATCGGAAGTTGAGGTGCATCGGCCAGAACAGGTCGTCGGGGGACTTGCCCTCGAAGAACGTCTGCGACGGATCGTTGAATGACTCGCGCGGTGCATTGAAGGTCAGTGAGAGCATGTAGCGAGTGCCGCCGAGTGTGCCGCCACTGCCGTACTGCTTGCCGGGGTCCGAACGAGTGCGACCATCGCCGGCGCACAGGCGGCCGTCCATTCCGAAGGAGTAGACCATGTCCATGTACTTCTTGAAGCTCCATGGCACACCCATCCAGTTGACCGGTGTCTGAATGAGCACCGCGTCCGCCCACTGGTGGTTCTCAATCTCGGCATCGACAGACCAGTCGTCCTTCATGGTCGTCAGGCGTGTCTCGTATCCGGACGATTGAAAGTGCTCGAGCGCCATCTCGGTGAGCGCCCGGTTGAGCTCGCCCTTGGAGAACTCGTACTCCTGGTGGGCGTTAATGACAAAGACCTTGTTCATGCTTGAAGTCTCCAGGGTCCGGTGGGCTGGTGGCGGTGTGATTCAGGCGGTCGCGGCTGCGGGCTTGGTCCACGCGTACGTCTTGGGTGGATCATCCAGACGCGTATGTGTCACGGCGTTGGTGTAGTTGCTCATGAGCTTGACGGCCAAGCCCAGGATGATGTCGAGTGCATGCTGCCGGGTGTATCCGGCGGCAAGCAGGGCCTCGAGCGCGGCATCGCCTGCATGGCCACGGTTCTCGATCAGCAGGCGGGTGAATGTGCGCAGGGCATCGAGCTTCGGGTCGGGCAGGGGGGTGCCGGATCGCAGAGCCTCGATCACATCATCCGGCATCCTGCTCTGTTTCATGATGAACGTGTGCCACGGCACGCAGTAATGACAGTCGTTCTCGAAGTTCGCCGTCATCATGACGACCTGCTGTTCGAGTGGTGAAAGAGACGATGCGCCGAGCAGGTCCCACAGCCGCTTGTATCCCTCTAGGAGACTCGGCGACTCCGCCATGATTGCGTGCAGGTTGGGGATGAAGCCGTCCGGAAGCCACGCCTGAGCGGCTGCCGGGGCGGACTGCTTCGTGTGGTATGTGAATTCAGTGCTGGACACGGATGGCTCCCCAAGAAGTGGATGATGTCCCCACGCTCTACGTTGGAACGGTGATGGACTCGATGTATGACTGCGCAGCCCGTCCAAACAGGGCGTGGTCTCCACGCGCGCGCGCGAGCACCTGAAGTCCTTCGAGCAGTGCGAGGAAAGCCGCGGCTGCGTCGCTCGCGGTTCCTTCAAACCGCAGGGACTGCTCGCGCGTACCCTGCTCGAAGACCTCGGCATAGCGCTCGATCGAGCGGGCGACGGAGTGCTGCAGGTCTTTCTGTACCGCTTCGCTCAGCATCGGCGCGCTCTGACCCAGCGCGCCCAGGAGGCAGAGGCGGTTGTCGCGCAGCCCGTTCTCGAAGATGGCGGCGATGCCACGCAGCTTGTCGGGGGCGGCGAGATCCGCTTCGACGACTTCGCCGTACTCCGGGCCGTACTTGGTCTGGCAGCGGGCAACCAACGCGCGAGCGAGCGCTTCCTTGTTGGCAAAGTGATGGAAGATGCTGGGCTTGCTGAGGCCCACGGCGTCGGCGAGCTGCTGAAAGCTGACGGCGCCGAGCCCACGCTCCTGGACCATTCGTTCGGCAGCGTCGAGCACGCGTTCCCGCATGTCGAGAGTCTACCGACCGATCGGTTGGTGTCAAGGCAGCCAGGTTCTGGTGATGGAAACGCACACCGCCCACCACTGGGCGTGGCGGGCGGTGTGCGTCAGGAATCGAATCTCCGCCGGGCCGATCAACTCGGCTGGGGGGTCAAGCGCAGGTACGGCGTCAATGAGCGGTACCCGGCGGGGAAGAGCTCATTGGCCTCCGCATCGGAGACGCTGGGGAGCACCACGCACTCGTCGCCGGGACACCAATCTGCCGGCGTCGCGAGCTTTCGCGTCGCGGTGAGCTGGAGGGAGTCCAGCACGCGGAGCAGCTCCTTGAAGTTCCGACCGGTGCTCGCGGGATAGGTCAGCGTCAGCTTCACACGCTTGTCGGGTCCGATGATGAACACCGAGCGCACCGTCATGGCTGTGTCAGCGTTGGGGTGGATCATGCCGTAGGCCTGGCTGACGGCACGGTCCGCGTCGGCGATGAGCGGGAAGTTCAGCTCCACACCTTGTGTCTGGAGGATGTCGCCCGCCCAAGCATGGTGGTCCTCGAGCGGATCGACACTGAGTCCAATGATGCGACACCCGCGACGCGTGAACTCTGATCGGAGCCGAGAGGCTGCGCCGAGTTCGGTAGTGCAGACTGGCGTGAAGTCTGCCGGATGCGAGAACAGGACGCACCAGTTGTCGCCTATCCACTCGTGGAAGGAGATCATCCCCTCAGTGCTCTGGGCGACGAAATCGGGTGCGATGTCGTTGAGTCGGAGAGCCATACAATGTCCTTTCATGGTGCCGTCGAGCGATCGTCGGGACGGTGTCATGCGGCCCCCGCTCGCCTTTCGTGAACTCCGGTGAACACGAGGTATGGCGACGAAGGGGCCAGCGGACTGCCATGTGTTCCGAGAGTTTTCTTCGAGCGCTGACGGATGTGGTGACAGGGTGAGCACACCTCCAGACATCACGCGTGTTCTGCAGCGGATTCCGAGCGATCCCGCCGCGCTCGAAACGGTGATTGCGTCGGTGTACGGCGAGCTTCGGGCGATCGCATCGTCGCGGCTGCGTTCGGAGCGAGCGGATCACACGCTCGATGCGACGTCGCTGGTCCACGAAGCGTGTCTGCGGCTTCTCGGGACGACGTCGCAGACGTTCGAGGGTCGAGGTCACTTCTTCGGGGCCGTCGCAACGGCGATGCAGCGAGTGCTGATCGACCACGCGCGTGCCCGCGGGCGAGAAAAGCGTGGGGGCGGACGGGTTCGGCTTCCTTTGGATGTAGTTGATCTTGCGGTGGAAGCGGATCTCGGCGAGGTCCGGGCCCTGGAGGAGGCACTGGAGATTCTGGCGGAAGAAGACCCGCAGGCGCACTCGGTTGTTCGGCTCCGCTTCTTCGCGGGCCTCTCGGTCGCCGAAACGGCGGCTGTACTGGAAATCTCCGAGCGTACCGCGGCACGGGACTGGGCCTTCGTGCGGGCCAGGCTGTCAGAACTGGTCGATGAGGCTGCACCCTGAGATGACCAGCGAGCTGATCAAGGATGTGCTGTTCGAGGTGCTCGAGTGCGAGGGGCTGGAACGCGAGGCGCGCATTCGCGCACGATGCGGATCGGACGAAGCCCTGGAGAAGCGGATTCGCGATCTTGTCGCGGCAAGTGAGCGGGCCGACGGTCGCCTGCAGGTCGGCGGTGCCGCCGAGCAGGAGCAGATCGCCGGACGCCGCATCGTGCGGCTTCTCGGCGAAGGTGGGTTCGGGCTCGTCTATCTCGCGGAAGAGACCGAGCCGATTGAGCGCCGCGTGGCGATCAAGGTGCTCCGGCCTGGACTCGAGAGAGGGTCGATTCTCGCGCGCTTCCAGACTGAGCGCCGGGCAATGGCGCTGATGCGCCATCCGGGGATCGCTCAGGTGTACGAGGCCGGCAATACCGTGGACGGCGTGCCCTACGTCGTGATGGAGTACGTCGATGGCCCGACGATCACGGAGCATTGCAGAGCGCTGAGCGTGCGGGATCGTGTCCGACTGGTGGAGCAGGTGTGCCAGGCCGTTCATCATGCGCATCAGCGCGGCGTGATCCACAGGGATATCAAGCCCTCCAACATTCTGATTGCCGATCCCGCTGGTGATGCCATTGCGAAGGTCATCGACTTCGGCATTGCCAAGGCGCTGGAGGGTGAGTCGGATGACCGAACGCTGACGCAGGCTGGCGTCGGCACACCGCGGTTCATGGCGCCGGAGCAAGCCATGTCGAACAGCGCTCGGACCGACACGCGTGCAGACGTGTATGCGCTTGGAGCCGTACTCTTCGCATGCATCGCCGGCGCGGCTCCATTCGAAGCCGATCGGTTTGTCCGGACTCACCTCAGCGGACATCTCGACCAAACACCCCCACGTCTTCGGGCGCGTCTCGACGAGAACGCGCAGGGTGTGCGGTGGAGCGGGGGGCTGACGGATCTCGAGTGGATCATGCGCAGAGCAATGGCGGAGGAACCGGATCGTCGCTATCCCTCGGCAAACGCGCTGGGGCAGGACCTGCGGCGATGGCTCGATGGCCGGCCAGTGGAGGCTGGACCAGAACGCGTGACGTATCGGTTGCGCAAGCTCGTCACCCGTCACCCGACTGGCGTGCTTGGACTTGTCTGCGCCGGCCTGGCCCTCCTCGCTGCCACCATTGCGTCCACCGTGTACGCCACAAGAGCCGACGGCGCCCGATTGGAAGCGCAGCAGCGCGAAGCACAGGCTCGCCATGAACTGGAGAAGTACGAGTCGATGACGGCGTTTACACGCCGCATGTTCGAGGGCATCGATCCGTCGGTGGCGCGCGGCGCAGACACTGCGCTGTTGCGCGTGGTTCTGGAGGATGCAGCACGTGACCTGGGCGAGGACCCGCCGGCGGATCCTGAGGTGCGTGCCGAGCTTCGTCTCATGATCGCGCGGGCTTCCTGGAGCATTGGCCAGCTTGAGCGTGCGATGCAGATGGTCGAGACTGCGCTCGAGGAGCTCACGACAGCGGTGGGGCCGGATGATGAGCGTGTCTACAACGCGATGAGCATGCTCGGTGCGCTCTACGCCGATGGTGGTCGGCTCGTACCAGCTCGTGATGTGTTGCAGCGTGTGCTGGCATTCCGCACCATGCAGTACGGCGAAGGTGTGCCGCAGTCCGTCGATGTGCTGTCGAACCTTGCGGGTATCGAGCACCGTCTGGGGAATCACCGCGAGGCGAGGCAGCGCTACGAGGTGGTCCTCGATGCGTATGCGGCCTTTTACGGCGAGACGGATCCGCGCACAACGCGCACGAAGGTCAATCTCGCGATGGCCGTGGCAGCATCTGGTGAGCCGGATGTTGCGCTCGTCATGCTTCGCGAGGCGGTCGAGGCGCACGCCGAGATGCAGGGTGTCAACGCGCCGGACACACTGCATGCTCGTTCCAATCTCGCGATTGTGCTGGAAGGGCTCGGCGAGCGCAACGCTGCACTGTCGCAGTACACCGAGGTTGTCTCGGCGCAACAGGCAATTCTGGCGTACGGCCATCCTTCGGTCGTCGCGAGCATGCTCAATCTCGGAGACCTGCAGCGGCGGATGGGGGATCTGGACGCGGCGGTTGGGACACTGACCGAGGCGCTCGAGCGCGGTCGGTCGGGACTGCCCCAGGATGATCCACGCCTACTCCGCGTGCAGATGTCTCTCGCACTTGCGCTACGCAGTGCGAATCGAGCCCCGGAGGCCGTCGATCTTCTCGCGGCAGTCATCGAGGGGCAGACGCGTCTGTACGGCCCCGATCACGACCGGGTGCTCCACGCTGAGGCGCTGCATGCCCATACCCTGGCGTCTGCGGGGGATATCGAGGATGGCCAGCGCCGGGCAACGTCGGTCGCGGCTCGTGCCCGCGTTCTCCTCGCAGACCGACCGGATCGTCTGCTGCCGGTGATCAACAGCCTGAGTTTCGTGCCATACCTTGCTGGAGACACCGCCGGAGAGCTGGAACTCAACCTCGAGCAGTACGAACTGCAAGAATCCCTCCGCGGTGCGGACCATCCCACGACGCGACGCACGGCGACGTACATCGCGGTGCTGTACGAACGTCTGGGCGACGCCAATGCCGCGGCGGACTGGGTCCGTCGCGGTGAAGCGGTTGTTGGTGCGTCGGACTCCGCGTCTGAGACCCCTTGAGAGGGGATTTTGGCGAACCGCCAAGAAAATCTCGGCCAGTGTGGCAGGTGGAGCGCGTGGAGTGCGCCTGTGTTCTGGGACGGGCATTGGAACTCGTCCAACGCACCCATCAGGACACACATGCCATGCAGACGCAGACCATCGAGTTCTCACCGGAGCGCGCGACGCCGCCGTCTTCGAGCGCGGTGCGGCAGCCCAGTGCCGCAGCGGCTGAAGAGCCGCGTCGTTGCCCCGTGCACGACATCTTCAAGTGGGAGACCGCGAGCACACTGCTCGGGCGCATCGGCGTCATGGGCTTCGGCATTGTCGCCTATCTGGCGTTCTTTGGGACGATCCTGTATGCGATCGGATTCGTGACGAATCTGGTCGTCCCCAAGAGCATCAGCTCGGGGACTGGTGGTCCGCTGCTTCCGGCCCTGCTTATCAACGGGGGCATTCTGGCCCTGTTCGTGGTGCAGCACACGATCATGGCTCGGAAGTGGTTCAAGGCATGGGTGACGCGGTTCATCCCCGCCTCCATCGAGCGCAGCCTCTTCGTACTGGCGGCGAGCGGGATTCTCATTGCGCTGTTCGCGTTCTGGAAGCCGCTGCCGCAGGTGGTGTGGCAGGTCACGAATCCGGCTGGCGTGTGGATGCTGACCGGTGTCTCACTTCTCGGCTTCGCGGTCGTGTTCTACAGCTCATTCATCATCAACCACTTCG
>JBCBTA010000051.1:0-12059 GCA_039818905.1 Planctomycetota bacterium | reverse complement strand
TGGTCCTGGATGCACTGGTAGATGAGCTTGAACGCGTCCCGCGGCTGATGCATCTGATCGAGAGCATCGATGATGTCCTGCCGCGTGACGTCCTTCTCGAACAGGTCCCCCAAGCTGATGCGCTCGCCGTTGGGTTCAAGGCATGCGTTTAGCCGCGCGTTGCACAGGTCGTAGAGCATCGCACCGGTCCAGGTGAGGCGCTCGACGAGGCTCTGCTTGTCCAGCCGCGCCTCCTGGAAGAAGACGGAGCTTTCGCGAAAGAGCTCGTGCCGCAGTTCGATGGGCAGGAGGAGCTTGAGGCCGATGCCCTCCTGCTGCAGGAACTTGTTGTGCAGCATGGGCCAGATGATGGCCCGCATCCGATCCGGATCGCCGTTGACGAGCGTCGGCTCATCGACGCGGTCAACGACGACGATCAGGCCGGGACATCCCATGGCGAGCAGGACTGCGCGGAGTCGATCGAACATCGCGTAGCGCTGCTCGTCTGAATCGGTGACCGGAAGCACATCGCTGCGACGATCCCCCGGTGCCAAGGCAGCGAGGCTCGCGGCGATGGAGCCTGCGGAACGACCGACCGCGGGCATCTGGCGCGCGATGCGTGCGGCGGTGCGCCGCGTCATCCACGCCTGCCAGCCCAACACGTACAGCAGGACAAGGGCCCAAGCACCCGAGAGCGTGAAGAAGGCTGCCTGCCAGAAGACGTCGGGCAGCATCGCGGGGCGCAGCATCATGCCGAGCCAGACCGCGACGGGAAGCAGCCACCCCATGGCCGCGACGACCTTCCACAGCACGCCGATCCAGTGCACCGGTGCACCGATGGAGCGACGGAGCCGGGCAGCCCGACGGACGGGATCCTGATTCGAGTCGTAGACGGCCTGCAGCAGTACCAGGTCGCGCTTGGTCGGAGCCGATGTCCGGCGCAGCCGGCGAGCGACATCGTCACCCAGCGTCGAGGCTCGGGTGCCGCCACCGATGGCAGCGTCAGTCAGGCTGGTGACCGCCGACGCGGTGATGGCGTCCATGTGATCAACGAGCCGGAAGGTCCGCAGTGCTTCGACGATGTCCTTGGCCTTGCTCTCCAACGTGACGCCCTGGCGGGCGCACACGCGATCGAGCACGGGATTGAGGTCGTCGTACGGCGCCAGCAGCACGCGGCTGTCGGGATGCCGAAGGTTGTGCTCCGCGATGCGCTCGGAGATCTGCAGGCGTATCGCGGTCTTGCCGCTGCCCTTCTCACCAAAGACGATCGACGTGGATGGATGGGCCGGATCGCCGAGGATCTTGTCGAAGTCCGGGTGTGTCGTCACCCCGACGCCAAGGCGCATGAAGACAGGATCATGCCGCGCTTCCTCGGCACGAAACGGATTCTCCGAGATGGACCAGTGGCGCAGGAAAGTCGAGACATTCATGCCGAGACGCACCCCTCCCAGCGTCCCTCCTTGGACGCGTTGGCATGGTAACAGGTGCCTCAGGCCGAGGTTGCACCGGTGCGGGCCTCTGACAGCACGCGTGTCGCCCGCCATCCGAGCAGGCGCTGGGCCTTGGAGGTATCCACGAGCGTGTGCCGTGCCTTTGCCTCCGCCGCTCCAGGGACGTCGCTGTAGTAGCGATCGACGAGGGCTTCGGCCGACTCGGCCGGACGCGGATCCGGCGCTGCGATCCAGAAGACCTCATGCCCCGTCGCGTCGGCCTCGACCGCCATGCGCACGGCAGCCGCGGCGTCGTCAACATGGACGTACGCGAAGACCTCGGGTCCACCCCACCGGTAGTCCGACGGCCCCGTCTTGTCCGTCGCCCACTCGAACGACTGCTGATTCAGGATGTAGGGCAGCCGGAGGCTGGCGGCAGAGCAGGCCGTCTCGAACCGTTCTGCATCGGCGAGATGCGTCAACATCTGCTCGGTCATGAGCTTGCTGAGGCCGTAGGAGTTCATGGGGCGCGCCTCACACTGCTCGTCCACCGGCAGCTGCGCGGGATACGTCGGTGGGCCACCCTTGAAGCCACGGTTGATGCCGCCGAGAAACGCCTGGACCGAACTGGAGAAGACGACGCGATGCGTGCCGGCCCGAATCGCACCGAGCATGGCCGAGGTGTTCATCGCGATGTTCTCACGAAGGACAGTCTCCTCGGGTGCAACGTAGCTGTTGGTGTGGTTGGCGAGGTGAACGAGTGCATCCGGCGCACCGCCGAATGCATCCATGGCGCGATGGATCGTGAACGACTCGCGCAGATCACCAACATGCACCGGCACACCGGCATCGGCCCGCGGCGACGCATCGATGCCGAAAACCTCATGACCGACATCCTGCAGCGCAGCGACGCAGGCACGTCCAAGCTTGCCGTTGCACCCGGTGACGATGACGCGCACGATTTGCTCCTCAGTGTGCCACGGCGTCGCCGAGCATCGGAGCAATCTCCTCGAGCATGCGCTCGAGCGTCTCCTCGTCCCGTGCCTCGAGGTTCAGTCGCAGCAGCGGCTCGGTGTTGCTCTTGCGCACGTTGGCCCACCACCCCTCGGTCTCAAAGCAGTCCACGGTCACGCCGTCGAGCTCATCGATCGAGCCACGAGCCTCGTACGCCTCCTTGAGCTCATCGAGCGCGAGATCCTTGTCCTCGACCTCGAAGTTGCGCTCGCCGGACTGGCGGTAGCGTGCGATCGGAGCGATCAGCTCGCTGACGGGCTTGCCGCGTTCGGCGATGACGGTGAGCACGGTCGCCAGCGCGATGGCGCCGGAGTCGGCGTTGAAGTTGTCGCGGAAGTAGAAGTGCCCGGACAGCTCGCCACCGAAGGCGGCCCCCTGCTCGGCGAGCGCGGCCTTCATGAAGACGTGGCCGACGCGCGAGCGGATGGGCGTGCCGCCGCAGCGCTCGATCTCCTCCTGCAGCGCCTTGCTGGAGCGGAGGTCGTACACGATGGGTGACCCGGCGTTGCGCTCCAGGAACCAGCTGGTGAGCATGGCGGTGAGATGATCACAGCCGACGGGCGTGCCCTTCTCGTCCACCACCATCAGGCGGTCGGCGTCACCGTCGAAGCAGACACCGAAGTCGGCCTTCTCCTTGACGACGAGATCGCACAGGTCGCGCAGGTTCGCCTCGACGAGGGGATTGGGCTCGTGCACGAACTCGCCCTTGGAGTTGTCGAAGTACAGCTCGACGATCTCCAGACCTTCGATGCGATCACCCTTGGTGCCGAAGACCTGCGGCACCATCGTACCGGCCATGCCGTTGCTGGCGTCAACAACGACCTTGAGTTTCCGGCCGCTCAGCGGCGAAAGGTCGAGGAATGACAGCACGTGCTCGCGGTACGCGTCCCAAAGGTCGCGCTGCTCGCGATGGCCGCTGCGCTGGCCGCGAATGCGGACATCGACCGTCGCCGCCTGCTTGCGCACCTCGGCAAGGCCGGTCGCCTCGCCAACGGGCTTCGCCCGGCGCTTGCTGACCTTGAATCCGTTGTATTGCGGTGGATTGTGCGACGCGGTCGTCTGGACACCGCCGGCGCAGTCAAGGTGGTTGACCGCGAAGTAGATGAAGGGCGTATCCACCATGCCGACGTCGATGACGCTGCCACCGCTGTCGATGATGCCTTCGCAGAGAGCATCGCAGAGCTGCGGGCTGTGCGTCCGCATGTCGCGCCCGACGACCAGATGCTTCATCATCGGCGTGGATTCGCCCGCCGCCTCCGCCTCGCCGAGCAGGAACGTGCCGCAGCCGTAGCCGATCTGCCAGGCCATGGGCTCACTGAGCGGATCCGGCACCAGGCCGCGAACGTCGTACGCCTTGAACACCTTGCCGAGCATGCGTCTTCCTCTCGATTCCCGCCATGACTGTCCGTGGGTTCTGAAGGCCCCACGATAGCCGCTCACGCCTCCATCGTGGTCTCGATCCCGTCGGGAAGCTGCACGATCCGAACACCTTCGGGAATCGATCGCAGGAAGGCCCTGCCGTAGGCGGCGGTCGCGATCCGGCGATCCAAGACGACCACCCGGCCGGAGTCCTCGGTGGAGCGCACCAGCCGCCCAAATCCCTGTCGGAATCGGATGATGGCGCGCGGCAGCGCATCGTCCCGGAACGGGTCTCCCCCCTGCGCCCGGATCGACTCCGACCGCGCTTCGACCAGTGGTCGATCCGGCGGATCAAAGGGCAGGCGCGTGATGATGACGTTGCGCAGCCCTCGCCCTCGGACGTCCACGCCCTGCCAGAAGGAGGACGTACCGAGCAGCACGCTCCGCTCGTCCTCGCGGAAGCGTTCGAGCATCGCTGAGCGGCTGCCATCCTGACCGTGCACCAGCAGTGGATGCCCGTCCAGCACATCCCGCAGCCGGCGGGCCACGGCGTGCATAGTGCGGTAGCTGGTGAACAGGACGAACGCCCCGCCGTCGGTCTCCTCGATCTGCCGCACGATGCGCTCGCTGAGCTCGTCCAAGTAGTGTGCTGCGCGGGGGTCGGGCATGGCGGTGTCCACCAGCAGGCGCACCTGCGACGCGTGGTCGAAGGGCGATCCGAGTGACAGCGTCTCCGCGTCGGGGCAGCCAAGGCGCGATGTCACGTGATCGAACGAGCCGGCGCTGGTGGTGAGCGTCGCCGAGGTCAGCACCACTGCGCCCTCCCTGGCGCCGAAGAGATGCTCATTGAGCACGGGGCCGACATCGACGGGTGAGCAGGCGATGGTCGTGCGGGCGCCGCCGCTGCCACCCAGCCTCGTCTCGATCCAGTACACGCAGCCTTCGAGAGTCTGGTCGATGAGCGCGGTGGCCTCGAGCGCAATGGACTCGGCCCGGTCGGCCAGCGCGTTGAGCTCGAAGCGATCCTCCTCCTGCGGCGCTTCGGCCCGCAGGCGGCGCAGCACCAGCGCAAGATCGCGGAAGGCTGGGGTGATGTCGTTGTCCACGCACTGCGGGTTGGGCACGCGCCTCGTGCCTTCGCCATGGCCGACAACACCGCCGAGTGCGCCGAAGAAGTCGTGTGCCGCGCTGTGCGCATCCCGCACGTGCCGGAGGGCTCTATCGCGCAGCTCGACAGCCGTCCCCGGATCCATCGTCGCCAGATAGCCCTTGCCGGTGCGCTGGTGCTCGAGCGTCGCGAGCAGGTGCATGACCCGCCCTTCACTCAGCGAGAGCCCGAAGTGCTCGCTGGCGACATCCTCGACCATGTGCGCCTCGTCGAGGATCACGTGGGTGTAGGACGGGAGCAGGCCGACGCCGCGAGCTCGCAGCGCGAGGTCACTGAAGAACAGCGCATGGTTGCAGATGAGCAGTTGTGCCATCTCCATGCGCCGGCGGGCCGTCTGAAAGAAGCACTCCTCGTAGTGACCACACCGGCGCCCCATGCAGTTGCCGCTGTCCGACTGCACCTTGTCCCACACTCCCGGGCGGTCGATCTGCGGCAGGGTGCTCAGGGTGCCATCCTCAGTCGAGTAGGCCCAGTCCTCGATGGTGTGCAGCGCGCGGCGGCTGGGCTCGTCGGGGAAGAGTCGATCCTGGCGCTGTGATGCGAGGGCGAGGCGACGGATGGAGACATAGTTGCCGCGGCCCTTGACGAGTTCGGCCCGAAACGGTGGATCGCTCGATGCATCGCTCGCGAAGGCGCGCGTCAGGACCGGCAGGTCCTTCTCGATGATCTGCTCCTGCAGCGCGATGGTGTTGGTCGCGACGACGACTCGCTGGTTGCGGTCGATGATGCGCTGAATCGCAGGAACGAGGTAGGCGAACGACTTGCCGACGCCGGTGCCGGCCTCGACAAAGAGGCGCCCGCCCTCCTCGAGAGCGCGCTCGACGGCGGTCGCCATTTCGACCTGCTGGGCGCGCGGTTCGAAGGTCTCGCCCAGAGCCGCGGCGAGGCGGCCGTCGGAGCCAAGAATGTGGACCGATTCGGGCATACGGGAACGTCTCGGATCAGCGCAGCGGGTCGCGCTTGGGTTCGCCAGCGCGCCGAGGGTAGATCCGCGGCGTGCGGCGGCGTTTGCGCAGGACGACGATGCGTCCCGTCGGCGTCTGCATCGTGGTGACATGCTCGGCGTGGAGTTTGTGCAGGGCCTGGCGGGCTTCGTCGAGTTCCTCCTCGGCCCGCTCACCCTTGATGAGCAGGAGCAGGCCGCCGTCGTCGGCGTCGTCCCGCGCGGGACGAGCCAAGGGCATGGTCAGTTCGGCGAGGACAGCCATACGTCCGACCGCGCGGGCGATGACGACGTCGTAGCTGTCCCGGTGCTCGGCGCCCATCTGGCCGATGGTCTCTGCCCGGTCGTTGACGACGGAGACGTTGGTGAGGCCCATCGCTGCCGCGACGTGCTGGAGGAACGCGGCCTTCTTGCCGGTTGCCTCGATCAGCGTCACGTGCATCGACGGGAGGCAGATGGCCAGGGGGATGCCCGGGAGGCCGCCGCCGCTGCCGACGTCGGCGATGCGGGCGTTCTCGGGCAGATCCTGCAGCAGCGGGAGCAGCGTGAGCGCGTCAAAGACGTGGCGCGTCCACGCGGCGTGCTCTTCCTTGACCGCGGTGAGATTGACGATCTTGTTGGTGCGCAGAAGGAGGTCGAGATAGATGCCGAGGCGTGCAAGGTCGCCGTCGTCGAACGCGACGCCCAGGTCGTTGCAGGCTTCGAGGAAGTCAGCGGGGGCAACGCATGCTTCGGCGGGGGCGGGGAAGGTGAGCGGTTCGCGGACGGGTTTGGGCATGGCGGGAGTCTAGTGCACCGCAGAGACGCGGAGGATGCGGAGGGAATCCGGGGTGGAGGAGATCCGGGGATTCGGCTGCGCCTCATCCCGCGGCTTGGAGAGCACACGGAACCGTCAGCGTGCGAGCTCGTCGTCGAACTCGAAGGAGCGGCGCCAGAGGTACTGCGGGCGGCGTATGGCGATGTTGCAGATCAGGCCGACCATGACGAAGCCGATGAGCAGGCTCGACCCGCCGTAGCTCACGAAGGGAAGCGTCATGCCGGTGATCGGCAGCAGCCCGACGGTCATGCCGATGTTCACGCCCATCTGCGTCGCAACAATGGCCGCGAAGCCGACGCAGACGAGTCTGCCGAAGGGATCCTTGCAGCCGCCGGCGATGGCGAGTGCGCCGCCGATCCACGCGGCGTAGACGGCCAGCAGTCCGACGATGCCAAGCATGCCGAAGCGGTTGGCGAAGACGGCGAAGATCATGTCGTTGTGGCGCTCGGGCAGGCTGCTGAAGTAGACGAGTGCGCGGCTCTTGGCTTCGGGATGCCCCGCGATGCCACCGGCACCGATGAGCGTGGTGGCCTGCTCACCCTGGAAGCCGCGCTCGTGGTCGAAGCGGTCATCACCCTTGAAGCGGTCCATCACGGCCTGGACGCGCTCGACCTGGTGCGGGCGCATGAGGGGGTAGCTGTCCTGCTGCGCGAGGACGAGGCTGGTGACGAGGACGACCGTGCCGAAGGCGAGTGACAGGACGCCGGCGGAAATGAGGTGCGACAGGCGTGCGCCGGCGGCGATCAGCATGGCGATCAACGCCGGGATGAAGAGCAGTGCGGTACCGAGGTCCGGCTCAACGAGGATGAGGGCCATGGGCACGAAGGCGATGAGGCTCGGGCCGACGAGACCTCGGATGCTGCGATGGTTGTGCCGGTAGCGTAGGTACGCAGCCGTCACCAGCACGTAGACGACCTTGGCCACCTCGCTGGGCTGGAATTCGGTGATGCCGATGTCGATCCATCGGCGCGCGCCGTTGCGCGGGCGCACGATGGCCTCGGGCACGAAGGGGATGAGCAGGAAGATGAGCATCGCGACCACGATGACGGCCAGCGGCACGACGTAGTGAATCAGCCGCCGATAGTGCGGGATCATCGCGACGATGGCAACGGCGAGGCCGAGGCAGGCGAAGACGGCCTGGCGGAGCGCGGTGCCGCTGAGACGACCGCCCTCAAGTCCACTGGTGATGCTGATGCAGTAGACACCGATGGCGACGAGGATGAGCGTCGCGCCGACGACGAGCCAGCCGGCGTGCGCCAGCGTGAGCGGCTTGCGCTTCACGGTGCGCAGGGTGGGGTCGGGCGTGGGCGTCGCCTTCTTCGCTGCCGGCGGTGGTCCGTCCTGGGAGGGGCCCGACTGATGTTCCGGTGGGAGCGTCTTGGCGTCGCTCACAGATAGCCCTCCGCAACGAGGGCGTAGATGATCTGCTCGGTCACGGGGCCTGCGACGCGGCCGCCACTGCCGCCGTACTCGATGATGACGGCGATGGCGTAGCGCGGCTGGAGCCCTTCGCGCCCGGCGAGGACGACGTACCACGAGTGATCGCCCTTGCGCAGGACGGGGCGCGGCTCGGGGCCGTCGCCGTCGGGATCTTCACCGAGCAGTGACACCGCGGTTGCGGTACCGGTCTTGCCCCAGACCTCCACGCCGGGCACGTCGAAGATGGGCTCGCTGCCACTGGCATAGGCGATGCTGGAGCCGGTCCCGAGCTCGTCGTTGGCGGCGAGCTTGAGGCCGCGCATCGCAAGATCGACGGACTCGGGATCGAGATGGAGGTCGCGCGCCCGGGGCGGCGCATCGGCGAGGATGCGGGGAGTGACGCGCAGGCCGCCGCGCGCGAGCGTGGCGTATGAATCAGCGGCGTGCAGTGGCGTCCATGCGACCGGGCCCTGCCCGATGGCCATGAGCATGGCGTCGCCGATGTAGAGCGGATCACCGTTGACCTTGCGCCCGGCGTTGCCGTGGTACTCGGCGCCGATGCCGAGGTCGAAGGGCTCTTCCATGCCGAAGCGCTTGTACCAGCGGACGACCCCGTCGGGGCCGAGCTGGTTTCCGAGGGTGTAGAAGAAGATGTTGCACGAGACGCAGATGGCTTCGTCGCCGAGCAGTGGGCGCCCGAACTGCTCGTGGTGCGTGGTGTTGCCGTAGTACGGTCGGTAAATCCAGCAGCGGAATCGGTTGTTGTGCTCGGGGTAGTAGTGACCAGTGCACTCGATGCCAGTGTCGAGGTGGATCATGCCGTCGGTGAGTGCGCCGGCGAGCATGAGCGGCTTGACGATGGAACCCGGCATGTACGGACGCGCGACAGCGCGATTGACCAGCGGCACCGCCACGGGATCGTTGATGGACTGGAAGTCCTCCTGCAACTGCTCGCGGGTGTAGGTCGGCGTGCTGACCATCGCGAGGATTTCGCCGGTGTCCACATCGAGCACGACCGCGGCGGCGTTGAGCTCGGTGCCCAGGGGGGCGGGCAGACCCGCGCGGGTGGCGTGCCAGTCCTGCACCTGCGCGAGACCGAGGTCCGGCGAGAGCACGGCCTGGACGCGCGCCTGGAGCATGATGTCGAGTGTGAGACGGGCATCGGTCCCGGGCACGGGCGCGATGACCTCCTCCTTGCCGGTGTCGCGATGCGTGATGATGTGACCTCGAAGACCTCGGAGCGAGCCTTCGAGCGCCGATTCGACGCCTGACGCCCCAACGCGATCACCGTGACGGTAGTGCCCGCGATCGGTCTCACCGGTGTCGGGGTTGATGCGCGGACGGGTTTCGACGTCTTCGCGGAAGAGCTTGCGCATGCGCCCGACGACGTGCGATGTCACACCGGAGACGGTGCGCGACTCCACCGCGTCGGCACGGATGGGCGGTGGGAAGGTGGAGCGATCGATGTCAACGGTGATGCTGTCGTAGGGATAGTCACGCCAGCCACCCTGTGCGAGTGAGACGCCGTCGAACTGTGCAGCGAGACGGCGCACCGCGAATGCGGTCTCCTCATCGATGCCCACGGCAATGGCGTGCGGTTCAGTCTGCTCGCGGAGTGGCTGGGCGACGTCGGCAAGCGTGACCTCCACGGCCTGCTCACGATCACGATTGAGCTCGGCGCGGCGCTGGCGCAGGCGCGCGTTCCAGACGACCTCGGCCATGCGCTCGACGGTCTGTTCGATCTCGTCGCGGCGCTGCTCGAGGTCCTCGACGGGGATGTCGAGGATGACGGCGAGGTTGGCCCAGAGGTACGCCTCGCGTCGTTCGTACTCCGGCAGATAGGAGCGGATGAGCTCGTCGCGCTGCGTCTTGTCGAGCGTCCCCCACTGCTCGGGGTCAGCCTCGCGGGCTTCCTCAGCCGCGGCGGAGTACGCCCACTCACCGGTGATGAGCGGATACTCGATCATCACATCGAACGCGGGACGGTCGTAGGCGAGGATGCGGCCCTTGCGATCAAGCACACGCCCACGGACAGTGGGCGTCCAGCGATCGCGCAAGAGGCGGGCCTCGGCATCGTCGAGCAGGTCCGGCCCCTGCACCACGGTCAGGCGGCATGCCTGAATCAGCAGGGCCCCGAGACCGATGGCGAAAGCACCACCCAGCAGCAGGAGCCGGCGGATGAACATGCTCCGGATGATGTGGGCCTTTGTCACGCCTTCATTATCGGCGACCGGCGCGAGGTTCTGCGAGGAAGGTGGTCACAACCGGCCTCAGGCCGTCTTGTCGCGGGTGATCTCGGCGTAGGCGTTGTGGTTGTGGATGGACTCGAAGTTCTCGCTGCTGATCGAGTACCAGCGAATCCGATCCTCGGCGTCCAGGGAGGCGGCGAGGTCGCGCACGATGTCCTCGACGAACTTGGGGTTGTCGAAGGCGGCCTCGGTGACCCACTTTTCGTCGGGCCGCTTGAGGCAGGCGAAGACGGGCGCGGACGCCGCGGTTTCGAGGATCTCGACAAGGTCCTCAATCCACATGGCGGAGGTGGTCCGCACGGCGGCCTCGATCTCACACCGCTGATTGTGGGCTCCGTACTCGCTGATCTCCTTCGAGCAGGGGCAAAGGCTCGTCGCAGGAGCGCGGACCTTGAGGATGAAGTCCTCGTGGTGGTTCGCGGTGGCCTCGAAGGAGACCTGATAGTCCATCAGCCCCTTGGCCCCGGTGACGGGGGCCGCCTTCTCGATGAAGTACGGGAAGGAGAGCGTCAGATGGGCATGCTCGGCGTCGAGCCGGTCCTTGATGGTCCGGGCGACGGACGCGATGCACTCTGGCGTGAAGGGGTGGGCGTGCTCGGTCAGCACCTCCAGGAAGCGGCTCATGTGCGTGCCCTTCTGGTGGTGCGGCAGCGAGACGAACATGTCGATCTGCGCGACGGTGGTCTGTTCGCCGCCGTCACGCGTCTTCAAGGTGATGGGGCAGCGGATGCCGCGAACGCCAACCTTGTCGATGGCGATGCGGCGGGAGTCCGCAGCGGACTGCACATCAGGGATGCCCTGTACCTTGGTCGAGCTCATTCGGCCTGCTTTCGGGGAAGAAGGAGGGAAGGGAACGCTAGACCCTTCGACGACGCGGAGCAATCAGATGCTGCTTCGACTTGCCGTCTTCCGCTCCGACGTGGGCTGATGCTCCACGAGCATCTTGGCCCACGATGCCCCGATTGGGAGGCCGATCAGCATGCCCGCAACCCAGTCGAAGGGCATGATCCGGGCAAGACTGCTGATCTGCCCCGCGTAAATCTCGGCCACGAGATCCTGCCCGGAGAGTGCCCTGCCGATCAGCGGACCGAGGGTCGCGACGACGGGAATGGACATCGCAAGGGCTGAGAGCGGGGCCTGGAAGGCCGCGACGCGCGCCGCGATCCCGGATGCCACACCCGCGCCGATGGCAGCGGCAAACGCCTGGCCGAACGAGCCCGCCTGCGCGAGCAGCCACCCCGCCGCCAGGCCAGCCACGGAGCCGACACCGATGGCGATCCCGCTGTGCGTGTTGATGATCTCACGATCCCGGCCGTCGTCGGGGAAGGGGCAGATCCGGAGGACCAGCCAGCACGTGAGGGCGGTGAGAACGCCGAGCAGCAGGCCCTCGACGGCGAGCCGGGTGAACGGATCATCGACGCCGGTCGCGCGAATGATCCCGGTCAGCCTCCCCGATCCGGTGGCGGCCCAGGCCAGAGCGACACCGGCACAGAACATGGCGTCGGACGCGCCGACGAGTCGAGCGACCACGATGGCAAGGACACCCGCGATGGCGATCGCCAGGATGGACATCCCCAGGCCCATCGCCGGTGCGGCTGAGAGCAGCGCGGTGGCATCGCTGCCGCCGTCACCCGCCGGGACACTGGAGACGAGCATGCCACAGACCGGCCCCACGAGGAGC
>JBCBTA010000050.1:0-12186 GCA_039818905.1 Planctomycetota bacterium | reverse complement strand
CTTCTTCGTCTGGGTTGCGCAAGAGAACCAGCGCATCGCCGCTCGCTGGGAGAACGCCGAGACACTCGCCGAGTTGCAGCAGAACCTCGGCCCCCGCGGCATGGATCTGATCTCACGCGTCACCACCACCCAGGTGGAGTTCGCGCCCGCCGCCGCCGACATCGAGCTCGACGAACCGCTCGTGGCGCGTCTCTTCCTTGATCCCGAGACCGGTGAGGCCCTGCTCGTCTGCAAGGGGCTGCCCATCAGCGATCGCAACTATCGCCTCGTGATCGACACGGGGTCGGATACCAACCAGTCAATTCAGGAGTTCCCGTCCGACGGCGAGTACATCACCGTCGTCGTCAACGGCATCGAGGCGGACAACGTCGATCGGATCGCCATCGTTGGTCCCACCAGCGAGCAGGGACCCGAGGGTGTGCTGCTTCGCGTCAAGGACGTCTGAGTCAGGCCGACAACACGCAACCTCCACCGCACCCGGCGCCTCGTTGCGTCGGGTGCTGTTGTGCGCGACTGGCCCGGTTACACCTGCATCAGCCCCGCGTCGGTGTCGCCCACCGGCGAGTCCATCGGCCCTGCCGGGACATCGTCCTCGAGCTGGCTCAACACGACGCGACGGAGGCTCATCCACGCCGAGAACGCCGCGATCAGCAGACCCAGTCCCGCGGCGCCGAAGGCAATCGCGAAGATCTTGGGCCGTCCATCCACGACGGGCTGACGATCGGCGTCCGCCCGATCCGCAACGCGCGTCGATGACTGATCGGCGCGAAGCTCGCGCGTGTCATTGGCATACGCGACGACCGCCGTCGTCAGCGTGTCCAGGGCCCGCTCGGTCCGCCCGGCCCCCGGTCCGCGCATTTCGAGCGTGACGCGATCGGCGTTGTTGGACGAGACGTCGAGCCGCTTCGACAGCTCCTCGCGCAGGTCTGTCGGCGTTCCCATTTCGTCGTAGCCGCGAGCCCGAAGGCGAGATGATGCCCGCTCCAGGAACTGCGGATCCGCCGGAAGCGACATCACGAAGCCCCGCCAGTCGGCCATGTCGCCGCTGGTCGGCTCGACGTCGCGCTCATCAATCGCGAGCGTCGAGGTCGCGATGTACACCGGATTGACGAACTGTCCCGTCAGGAACCACGTCAGTGCGCCGAGCCCGACCAGCGCCAGTGCGATCGATGACACGAAGACGGACGACTTGGCCCGCACCGCCCGAAGCTCGACCTTGCGCCGCATCTGCTCCACGGCGTCGGCTTCCTCACGAACCTCGAAGGCGAGCTGCTCGGCCTGCTGACGCAGGTGATCCGCCTGACGGACCTCCTCCATCTTGGAGCATGCCGACTGCTCACGGACCGCCACTTCCTTCTGCTTGTCCTGCAGCGCTTCCTTGATGCGGTACAGCTTGGCGGCCTTGGCCCGCAGCATCTCCTTGTAGCGCGACAGACGCTGCTTGCGCAGCGCATTGAAGGCTTCGTCCCGCGTGCCGAACTCCGGCGCCTGCGAGATCGTCGCCGACAGCACCTCGTCCAGCTCGGACTCGAGTGTCGCGATGCGCTCGTGCAAACCCTGCGTGGACTCGCGTTCCGTCGCGGCCTGCGCCTGCGCCTTGCTCGCTGCGGCGCTCAGCTGCTCGACCTGTTGGCGGAGCTCCGTCGCCTGGGACTCGAGCGCAGCGACCTTCTCGCTGTCGTCCGAACTGTCGAACTCCAGACGCTGGTCGAGCTCCTTGCGCAGCAGCGCCAGCTCGCCCTCGCGACGTTCCATTTCCTGCTGCTGCTCGTCGATCTCGAGCCGGAGCCCGGCCAGGCGCTCCTCGCGCTGCGTTGCCTCCTGGGCACGCTGTTCCAGATGCTGCGCCTGCTGCTCCAACTCCGCAGCACGCCCCTCCAGGGCCTGCTGGCGCGACTCGGCTTCCTGGGCCAGCTCGGCTCCGTGGGCCTCGGCGCCGCGAGCCTGATTGGCCAGGTCCTCTGCTTCGCGCCGGCGCTGCTCCACTGCGTCGGCCTGGGCGGTCAGCTCCGAGGCCTGCTGCTCCCGCTGCTCGACCGCGGCGAGGCGCTCTTCGATTTCCGCCTGACGTGCCCCGAGCTCGGAGTCGCGCGACTCCTGGGCCGACTCACGCTCAGACATCTCCCGCAGCCGCGTCTCGATGGACTCGGACCGCGCATCGATCTCCGCTGCTCGCTGCTCAATGGACTCGTGTCGTGCGTCGATCTCGCCGCGACGACCTTCGATCTCCTTCTCGAGTGACTGCAGCGTCTCCAGACGCGCTTCGGTCTCGCCGTCTCGGGCTTCCGCGCTCGCGGTGCGCTCCTCGACCTCACGCATGCGAGCCTCGACCTGCTCCATCTGGGCATCGTTGTCGGCCCGCTGCTGCGCCAGGCGCTCGGCCTCCTGCTTCAGCTCACTGCGCGTCGCCTCGAGCTTCTCCTGCTTGTCCTGCGCACCGGTGAGAAGTTCGGCGAGCTCACGGTCGCGCGACTGCAGCGTCTCCTCGAGCGCCTTCAACTCCGCTTCGCGCGCGTCAAGACGCGCCTCATGCTCCTCGCGGCGGCTCTCAGCATCGCGCAGCGCGTTGAGCTGGGACTCCATCTGCTCGATCACCGAGATGACCTTGCCGCCACCGTCCTGCAGCATCTCCGGCTCGGCGGCCTGCGGCTGGAGCTTCGGCTGCTCAGACGCCTGCTCCTGTGGCGCGGGGCGATCAAACTCCGCCAGCGCCTCCTCCATGTCGCCCAGCGACTCGTCCGGCTCCTCCGCGACAGTTCGCGCCGCGTACAGCGGGGCCGGAGTCGGGGCCGGAGGCGCTGTCCCCTCCGCGTCCGCCAGCGGCGTCTCTTCCGGCAGCGCCGGGATATCGGACGACGGGACATCCACCGGAAGCTCCGGCGCGACGTCCTCGTACTGCTGCTGTTCCTGCTGCTTCCGCTGCCGCTTCCTGAACATCCGCCGGGGCCTCTCGATAGGGGATGTGTGGGCATCTGGCGCTTTCGAAGCGCATCTCCCCAGAGGAGTTGATCGGTACGGTCGGGGTCGTTCTGAACGGGAGGGTGGCACGGACCGTCGCCGACCCTGCCGGTTGTTCGGGAGGGGCGTGACGAAGAGGCTTGGAGGACCTAGCATCTTCCAAAGTTTTCAGTCACAATTGAAAGCAAGAACGCCATGACCGCCATCACACAGCCAGCACTGGGACGTTCCAGCGTCGATCCGGCCCTCGAGCCGATCCGCGCGAAGGTGTCACGCGGCGAGCGTCTCTCGCAGGACGAGGGACGCGTGCTGTACGAGACGCCCGATATCTGGTCGCTCTGCGACCTGGCGGACATGGTGCGCCGGCGCATGCACGGCGACGTCACGTACTACAACATCAACCGTCACCTCAACTACTCCAACGTCTGTGCGCTCTCGTGCAGCTTTTGCGAGTTCTATCGCAAGCGCGGCGAGGACGGTGCCTACACCCGCACCTTCGACGAGATCCAGGACGAGGCCCGCAAGGCGATCGAGAGCGGCGCCACAGAGATGCACATCGTCGGTGGCCTGCACCCGTACCTCGAGTGGGATCACTATCCGAAGATGCTGCGCGCGATCCATGAGGTCGCGCCCGATCTGCATCTCAAGGCATTCACAGCCGTGGAAGTCGTCCATCTCGCCAAGATCAAGCGCGTTTTCAAGAAGGCGGACCGCTGCGCCGGCATTCGCGATGTGCTCAGCGAGCTGAAGGAGGCTGGACTCGGTTCACTGCCCGGCGGCGGCGCCGAGGTCTTCGATGATCGCGTTCACGATGAAGCCTTCAAGGGCAAGATCCGCTCGGATGTCTGGCTGGATGTCCATCGCGTCGCGCACGAACTCGGACTCAACACAAACGCCACCATTCTCTACGGCCACATCGAACAGCGGGACGAGCGTCTGCATCACATGGATATGCTCCGCCGCGCGCAGGACGAGGCACTCGAGCGCCTGGGCTACCCGGTCGCTGCCGACGGCTCCGTCACGCTCACGTCGGAAGGCGCCCAGCTTCCGACCCCCGCGATGAACGAGCGCGGCGGGTACTTCCAGACGATTACGCCCCTGCCCTTCATCCCCGATGGCAGCGAGTTGGAAGCCCTCCCGGGCCCCGCGGGGCTGGAGAATCTGCGCACGCTCGCCATCGCACGGCTGATGCTCGACAACTTCCCCCACGTGAAGGCATTCTGGATCATGCAGACGCTTGCGATGGCCCAGCTCATGCTCCGCAGCGGTGCCGACGACATCGACGGTACGGTCGTCTGGTACGACATCACCAAGGTGGGTGGCGCCTCCACCCACCAGGAAGTCACGCCCTGGACGCTGCAGAAGGCCATTCGTGAAGCGGGTCTTGAGCCCGTCGAGCGGGACACGCTGTATCAGCGCGTCATCCGCGACGGCAAGCAGTGGTCGGTCGCCGCGGCCTGACGTCAACCGCGCAGCCGCTCGTCAGTACGCTGTTGTGTATGCGCTGCTTCTTCGTCCTGCTCACGCTGCTCATCTTCCCGCTCGTCGCCCAGGCCGAACCGGAACCGGCTGCGCCTCTGTCCGAGCGCGCGACGAACAACCTCGTTGCATTGGCCGAGCTCACCGGCCTCATTCGCTACTACCACCCCAGCGATCAAGCGGCGGATGTCGATTGGGATCGTCTGACGGTCTTTGCCGCCCGCCAGGTCAAGCCCCGTGCCGACGACGAGGAACTCGTCATGACGCTGCGTGTCGTGTTTGAGCGCCTCGCACCAGCCGTTGACATCTGGACCGGGTCGCGCGACGACGCACCAGAGCGTGCGGCGTTGCCGGAGACAGCGTGGGTCACCGGGTGGTACCACATGGGTGTCGCCTCGCACTGGGATTACGCCGCCCAGAGCACACCGTATCGAAGCGCTCGTGCCCGTGAACAGCGCACCCGCGTGCGCAACGTGCTCCCGCTCGGCAGCGAGGTCGTGACCGAGCTTGTTCCGGGCGTGTGGGCCCGTGTGCCGCTGACGCTGCCGCTCTCCGAGGACTGGACCACCCTCCCCGTGCCCGAGGAGGAGATGGATCTCGACCCGCTGTTTTCGGAGCAGTGGACGCCCGGCGTGCACGACTGGTACGTGCGTCATGCCGCGGTCATCCTCGCGTGGTCCACGCTGACGCACTTCTATCCGTACTGGGATGTCACCGATGTTGACTGGCACAAGGCATTGCGCGAGGCGCTGCGTGGAGCCGAGGATGCATCCGACGAAACGGCCATGCTCGAGGTGCTGCGTGCTCTGGCAGCGCATCTCGATGATGGGCACGCCCGCGTCATGCATGCGACGGTCATGGACGACAGGATGCTCCCATTTCGCATGGCCTGGATCGACGATGATCTCATCGTTACGGTCGTCCATCCCGCCGCGGCTGATGACATTCGCGTCGGTGACATTCTGCGCAGCATCCGTGGCGTCGCCGTCGATCAGCATCTCGATGCGTTGCGGCCTCGGATCTCGGCCTCTACGGAGGGATGGATGCGTCAGCGCCTGCTGGAGGAGTTGGGGCGCTCACTCGACGTCGGCACCAACGTCGGCATCGAGCGCGATGGCGAAGCACCGACCGAGGTCTTCGTGCGGCTGATTCCGCAACAGGCATGGTACGAGCTGGAACAGGAACGACCGGGCCAGGGGGCCTATCTCGAGCAGGACATCGCCTACTTCGATGTCTGCGGTGCGGATGATGCCGCCTTCGATCGTGCACTCCCCACACTGGTGCGCGCCAAAGGCGTCGTCTTCGACATGCGAGGCTATCCAGGGGCGGCGGGCCGGCGCCTGCTGCAACATCTCACCGACGATCGCATCAACAGTGCGTACTGGCACGTTCCTGTGACGCGCCGGCCGTACCTGTCGGACATGGAACCCAAGGAGAGCCGCTGGGATCTGCCCGCCCAGCCGCCACGCATCCGGGGCGAGGTCATCTTCCTGACCGATGCCCGCGCCATCAGCTATGCCGAGAGTTGCCTCGCGATCGTCGAGGCGTACGACCTGGGCGACATCATCGGCTCGCGCACCGCGGGGACCAACGGCAACGTCAACATCATCGATCTTCCCGGCGGGTATCGTCTGCTCTGGACCGGCATGCGCGTGATCAAGCACGATGGGACAACCGTGCATCACGGTGTCGGCATCGAACCGACCATCCCGCTGGTACCGACGCGCGAAGGCATCGCCGCCGGCCGGGACGAGCTGTTGGAGCGCGCCATCGCCGAGCTGCGCACACGTCTTGGAGATGCCGAGGAGTGAGCTCGCACGTGTTGCCAGAGCAGCGCCTCCGAGACATCGAACGGGCATCGGCACGTGGAAGTCTCGCGCTGCGCGCACGCTTGCTGGTGGAAGGCCTGTACCAGGGAAGGCATCGCACGCCGCACCGTGGCTCCTCCACGGAGTTCTTCGACTACCGGGCCTACGTCCCCGGCGATCCGTCACACCGCATTGACTGGCGGCTGTATGGCCGGAGTGATCGCCTGTACCTGCGGCGCTTCCATCAGGATGCGCAGCTGACGGTGATGATCGTGGTCGATGCCTCTGCGTCGATGGCGTTCACGTCGATCACGCGCGACACGAATCTCGTGTCAAAGTGGCGGCGTGCGCAGGAACTCGCCGCGGCTGCTGCGTTCCTGACGGTGCGACAGGGTGATCGCGTCGGGCTCCTGCTCCGCGGCGAGGAAGACGTGCATCATCCACCGGGCGCGGGATTCCAGCACCTGCACATGCTCATCGCGGCGATTGAGCGAGCCAGGCATGTGCCGCTGGGGCGCGGCGAGGCCGGTGGTCTTGCGGGCGCGATGGAGACAACGGCACAGGCATGGCGTGGACGTGGCCTGATGATTGGCATCGGCGATGGCCTGGAGGATCCGGCGTCGTTGCTGGGCGCCGCGGCTCGCTGCCGCGCGACGTCACGGGCGGGCATCGGACGCGAGGTGGTCTTCGCGCAGGTGCTCTCGCCGGATGAACTCGACTTGCCGCGTGCCGGGGCGGTGTTTGTCGATCCCGAGACACGTGCGACGGTGCGCTCCGGCGGTCACATGGCGGATCGATACACCGAGGCGCTGCATGCGCACAACGATCGTCTTCGCCGCGGCTTCATTGGCTTCGGCGGACGTCACGTACTCTGCCCGACGAACGACGATCCGGTCACTTCGTTGCGCGCGATTGCGACCTGATCACACCGCGAGGCGGATCGAGTTCTCGGTGGCATCGGCGATGTGGATACGGTTGCGCCCGCTTGTCTTGGCCGCGTACAGAGCCTGGTCGGCGGCTTCGATCCACGCATGGGCATCCTGGCCGGATTCGCTCGGGTGATCCGTGACGCCGAAGGACCCCGTTGCGCGCATCTCGGGGTACTTGCGCCAGATGCGTGCCTCAAGTGCCTTGCGAATGCGCTCGCACACCGCCGCGGCTTCCTCGACCGAGGTGCCGGGGAAGATGATGCTGAACTCCTCACCGCCGTAGCGGCAGGGAATGTCGTACGCACGGAGTTCTTCCTGCAGCGTGCTGGCGAATGCCTGCAGCACCGCGTCACCTGCGGGATGACCAAAGGTGTCGTTGAGCTTCTTGAAGTGGTCCAGATCGCACATCACGAGCGACAGCGGCGTGCCCTTGCGCGACGTCTCACTGATCTCGGACTCCAGGCGCTTGTTGAAGTAGTGGCGGTTCCACAGCCCGGTGAGCCCATCGATCTGGGCCCGCTCTTCGAGCAGACCGAGCAGACGCGTGATCCTGATGGCTGACTGAATGCGCGCCCGCAGTTCGGGCACGTCGAAGGGCTTGGTGACGTAGTCCATCGCGCCGATGCCGAAGGCGCGAACCTTGGCTTCGGAGTCGGAGCTGCCGGAGACCACGATGACCGGGATCTCCTTGGTCTTCGGGTCCGCCTTCAGGCGGTGCAGCAGCTCGAACCCGTCGAAGTCCGGGATGTTGATGTCCAGCAGGATCAGCGAGGGCAACTGACTCTCGGCCAGCTCGATGCCTTCGGTGCCACTGAATGCCGCGAGGAACTCGAGGCCCTCGTCCTTCAGCTTGACGGCCAGGAGACGATGGATCTCCGGAGCATCGTCGATGAGGAGAAGGACGGGCTGCTCGTCTTGCTTGCGCTTCGTCACGTGACTGACTCCCTCAGTGCGCCTGTCAGGACAGTGCGCGGTTGCACAGTTCCACCAACTCCTCGAGGTCTCGACGCGCTGCATCGAGGCCCGCACTTCCATCCTGCAGACGAGACTCCAGGCGGGCAGCCGCCTCACCGATGGCGGCGTGTCCCGATCCGTCACCTCCATCGCGCAGCTGCAGAGCGAGACGGCCGATCTCGTCGATCGTGCTCTGCTCGACGGCATCCTCGATGGAGGTGATCAGCGCCGGCAGCTCGCGCGCGAATGATGCCAGCAGCTCGCGCCGCTGGCCAGCATCGCACACGTTCTCCAGCGCCGGATCGCGCCGCATCTCGTCAGCCACTCTGCAATCCTCTCGTTGCGCGGACGAGAGGCGTATCGACGCAGTGGGGCCGTCCCTTCAGTCCGAGATTGCCCGGGACCGGTGAACAGGGGGATGGACGCGCAGATAACGGGCCGACGGACGTCACTCCTTCGGTGGCACGCCGATGTCCTCGTTCCACAGCTCCGAGTGGGCGTCGATGAATGAATGCATCAGCGCCTTGCATCGCTCGTCGTGCAACACCTGCACGTCCACGCCCGCCGCGCGCAGCCAGTCCTCGCGGCCTTCGAATGTCTCGTTCTCACCGATGAGGATGCGCGGAATGCGGTGCAGCACCGCGGTGCCCGAGCACATGGCGCACGGACTCAGCGTCGTCGCCATCGTCAGCGTGTGCCAATCCCGCCGGCGCCCGGCATTGCGGATGCACACTGTCTCGGCATGCGCCGTCGGGTCTCCGCTCTGGACCCGCAGGTTGTGCCCGAGGGCCACGATCACGCCATCGGCATCCATCAAGGCTGCCCCGATGGGGATACCACCTTCGGCGAGCGACTTGCGGGCCTGTCCAATCGCACAGTCGAGCGCGAACCGATCCAGTGCTTCGCGGGACGATGTCATAGTGGGGACAATACTCAGTGCGGGAACCTGCCGAAAATCGGACTCTCGGGGCAGGCCACTTGACCCGACCCGCCGGGGCACAAGGATTGGGTGTGATTGACCGCATCGGACCGTTGATCGTCGTTGCCTTGCTCGGCCCCGCCGCCGCGGGCCAGTGTCTCGTCGCCAATCCCAGCTTCGAGGTGGGCAGAGGGCTCGATGGCTGGAACTGGTTCAACAGTGTCAGCATCGATGCCGGCGCGGCGCTGCACGGCAACAACGAAGTCGCCATCGCCGGCCCGAACTCCAATGCCTGGGGCATCTCCGCGGTGTGGCAGCCGTTTGACGCAGCCGCAGGGGATCAGTTCACCGCCCGCGTGCGCGCGGGACACCGCGCTGCCGACCCCCTCACGGGCCAAGCCGCGGCGATCCTCAACATCGAGTGGCGTGATGCGACGGACACCCTGATCGACTTCGAGTCACACACACTCGTGAGCCCGGGCGATCCGACAGGTGAGATGCGCACGCACGAGATCACCTCCGCCCCAGCACCGGCGGGAGCCGTCTCGACGCGACTGCTGCTGGCGACGCTGCAGAGTCCCGCCAACGACCCGGGCACGGCGTACTTCGATCTTGCTGAGTTCATCCAAGTCACGGTGCCGACGTATGACCAGGAGCAGTGGGGCGACTTCCCCGGCGGCAGGCGCATCGATTTCGCCGGCCACGCGTGGCGCGTCAAGGGGCCGGGTATCTACGGCCCCGGACCCAACTACTTCGATGACAACATCGACAATGTCTGGGTGGACGACGACGGTCTGCACATGACCATCCGTGATAACGGGGCCAGTTGGGACAGCACCGAGATCGTCCTCGAAGAAGCGCTCGGCTATGGCGACTACATCTTCACAACGAAGGGCCAGCTGGATCTTCTTGCGGACAACGTCATCCTTGGGCTCTTCCTCTGGCAATACCCGCCGTGCTACGACCCGGCGAACTTCTGGAATCAGCACAACGAGATTGATGTCGAGATCAGCCGCTGGGGCCAGCCCGGGAACGACGTCGCGCAGTTCGTCGTCCAGCCGTGGGACTTCCCCGGCAACATCGAACGCTTCGATATCACCTATGCGCCCGACGAGGTGGTCAGCTACGCCATGCGCTGGCTGCCCGATCGCATCGAGTACCGCGCCTGGCGTGGCGGACCGACGGATGAATCGCCCGCGACCATGCTGCACGAGTGGACCTACGCCGGGCCGCACATCGCTCGTCCCGAGCAGCCGCGCGTCCACATCAACCTGTGGCATCTCGATACCGGGCCGGTCAACGGCCTTGATCAGGAAGTCGTGATGCCCACCTTCGTCTTCACGCCGGCCTGCGGCTTCGGCGATCCGACGATCGAGGAGCTCTACGAGGTCAACGAGACGCCGGTGGATCTGAACCTCGACGGGGTCGCGGATGACGCGGATGCAGCATGCCTGCAGCGTCACCTGCGCTCGGACGAGGTGGTGGATACGTCCCGCTGAATCATGGTTGTGCCGGTCGGATACGCTCGATCGTTGCGGCAAGGGCACCAAAGTCCCAGCGCTGAATCGGTTGCTCCAGCGCGGCGACGAACAGCACTCCACCGTCGGGCGTGAACTCCATCGACATGACGGCACCGCCGGCGTCCAGCGTCGCCAGCACCTCGAGTGTCGGCGTATCAACGACCGAGACATGCCCGTTCCGATCACCCACGAGGACCGTGTGCCCTTCCGGATGGAACGACAGGCAGAACAGGCTGCTCTCACTGATCCGATCGGACACCTGGGCCACAGTGCCACTGCTGCGGAGCATGAAGAGGGTGCCATCGTCACCGATCGCCGCGAGGTGGGTCCCATCCGGTGTGAAGCGGAGGCTGCGGAGCTGTTGGTCCGTCACACGCACCTCGCCAAGAAGTGCCAGCGTGTCCGGATCATGCAGTTGCACCGTGCCGTCACGCCGCGCAAGCGCGAGCAGGCTGCCATCGCCGGACCATGCGAGATCAGAGATCCGGGCTTCGACATCCGATTCCGTCGCTCGGAGGATGTCGCCGGTGTCGCCCTCGAAGACGCACAGATCGCCGGCATGCGTGACCACCGTCAGCTGCTCCGTCCCCGGTCGGAAACCCATTCCCGTGATCGATCCAGGCCGCGGCAGTGACGCGGTCCATGCGCTCACGCCGGCGTCATCGATGCCTTCAACACGGTCATCGAGACTCGCAAGCGATCGTCTGCCGCGTGCCGAGACTGCAAACCGAACGGCATCGATGGCGTGTGACCCGATGCGTTGGGCAGGTCCATCTGCGAGTGGATGTGTCAACCCGGCGCCGGCTGCATCCGAGAGCAGGACCTCCCGGCGTCGCACATCGATCGACAGCGCGTGCGTCCCTGAACCGGACCCGCCGATGCTCGTTTGCCATCCGGAGTCGGGCATCGCCCAGACACGCATCGCTCCAGCTGGGTCCGTTGTGATGATCCGGCGTCCGTCGGATGAGAACGCCTTCAGACGCACGGCTCCGGCGTGGCCGGGCAGCGTGGCGATCTCCTCCAGTGTGTCGAGGTCCAGCAGTCGAAGTGCTCCATCGCCGAAAGCGCCGAAGGACAGCATCGCGCCTGTCGGATCGAGGCAGGCGGAGACGCGGTAGCCGGGTATGCCAACTGTCGCTGGGATGTTGCTCGAGGTGTCCAGCCGCGCGATCGTGATGCCGCGTGCGTGTGGAACCACCGCCAACTGGCGATCGCGCGCGAGCAGCACCTGCGCAAGAGCCGGCGAGGAGTCGGCATCGACAGCAATGGCATGGCTCTCTCGCTCGCCGGTGCTGATGTCGAGGATCTCAAGATGGCCACGCGCATCAATGAAGGCAACTCGCCGCTCACGAGGATCGAGCCAGGGTGTCTGTCTCGGGCTGACGGTGGTTTGTTCGAAGACGACCTGCAGGTCAGGGATCGAGTGCACTCGGAGGTATCCGTCCTGCCCACACAGCGCGATGCCCCAATTCGCCACGGCATAGCCGGCGACAGTGTCGAACGCAGCAGGGAGTGCACGCGTCGCAACTTCGTCCTGTGTCTGGGCATCAAGACAGCGCACGGCACCCGCACCAAGCAGCACCAGATACTGGCCGGCAGGCTGGAACACCACATGCTCG
>JBCBTA010000049.1:0-12190 GCA_039818905.1 Planctomycetota bacterium | reverse complement strand
TGACGCCCCCTGCAGCACCTCGCCCCGCCAACCGGCTCGCACCACCACCTGCCTGAATTCGATGATCTCAGTGGGTCACCAGTGCACACAGGAGAGCAGCAGCACCATGCGCAGACGCGGGCGCCACAACCAGACGGGCTTCACCCTCCTGGAAGCCCTGCTCGCCTCCGTGCTCCTCGGCGCGGTGATGATGGCCATCGCCTCGGCCATGTCCGCCTCCAACAAAGCGGCATTCGAAGGTCAGAAGCGGATTCTCGCCGGACTCGCCGCCGGTGACCTCATGGGTGAGATCGCCACCCTGCCCTACGACGATGCCCGAGCCCTCGATGGCACGGTCCAGGACGTCGGCGAAATGCAGACGCTCGATGGCGTCAACTATCCCGCCCTGTACTGGTCCATCGGGCGCACGGTCTCCGTGGCCACCGACTCCATCACCGACGAGACGCTCGGTGTCACCATCGACGGCATCACCATCACCGTCACCGCCAACGATGCGTCCGCCGAACTGGCCCGCGTCGAGCTTTTCGTTGCGGAGCCTGACGCATGAGCCGCTTCCGCGCCACACATCGACGCGGCCTGACGCTCCTCGAGCTGCTCATCGCCATCACGATCACCTCGATCACGGGGCTGGCCGTCGCCGTGGTGACCACCAGCGTCGCGCGCGGCATGACCTCCATGAACGTCACGCGCAGTGCGCTGCAGCGGGCACATGCCGCCCACGCGCGCCTCGCGGCGTACATCGACCCCGCGCTGTGCGTGCTCACGCAGGATCCCGACAACGGCTTTGCCGTGTGGCTCCACGACGATCGCCCGGGTGGGCGCGTCAACCTGTCCGAGCTGCGCGTCTTCTGGTTCAACGCCGACGGCAGCGGCGAACTCACCGTCGAATGGGTCGAGTTCCCCGAGGAGTGGGACGATGACGCCGTTCTGCTCTATGACCTCGAGCTCTCCGCCGTTGATGACTACTTCGCCGTGATGGAGACGCAGCGGGCGCTCGGCTACACCCAGACCGCCGTGCTCGCCGACGGCCTCTCCGAACTCGATCTCGCAGGCAACGGCATAGACCTCGAGGCGTCGCAGCGCGTGCGCATGACGCTCGACGTCACCATCGACGAAGACCAGTCCGAGCAGCTGATGCTCGTCTTCGGGCTGCCCGATCACCAGCAGCCCCTGTAGGCAGAGGGAGACACACCGATGCGTTCACCCAACACCCCACCGTCCGGGCCCAAGGCCGGGTCTGCGCAGCGCCGGGGCATCGCCATGCTCCTGGTGCTGATTGCGCTCTTCGTCTCCACCGTGCTCGCGGGAGCAGCGCTCACGAGCCGCGACAACTCACCCACCATCGGCGTCAACGTTACCAACGCAACTGCGGCGCACTGGGCGTGCAGTTCCGCATCGAACGTCGCCATCGCCGCCATCGAGCAGGGCATCGAGTGGTCCTCCGTCGGCACCGACGTCATGAGCGACGTCACCATGGGTGACGCTGTCGTTGACGTGGTCGCGACTGATCTGGATGGCAACGCGCCTACCGCCGACACCCGCGAGCTGATCGTCACCGTCAGCGCCGAAGTCGGCGGCGTCACCGTGACCAGCGAGCGCCGCGTCTCGCTGTACCCGGAACTGGATCCGGAGGACGCCATCGATCCCGAACTCAAGGAGTTCGCGATCTTCGCGACCGAGGAGATCTACATCCATCCGGGCTCCAAGATCAAAATCTGGGACGAGAGCCCCGAGGCCGGTTCCGGCGCGCCCATCAAGCTGGGTACGGGCTTCGCCTCCTCCGCCTCGCTCACCTTCCCAAGCAACCCGGAGTGGTACGTCAAGCTGTTCGTTGACTCCAACGCGTCTTCGTCGCTGCAGGCCCGCGTCGCCGACCCGAGCTTCGATGGCGGCATGACCTTCAGCTACGCCGTCCCTGCGTTGGAGAACGGCATCCCCGAGGCATTCGACACACTCATCGAGCTCAACGCCGATCTCGACTTCGGCTCCGCCGACACCGAGACCGTCGGCTCCGTCGGCTGGTATGACGATATCGAACTCGCCAACGGTGCCGTGATCACGCTGGACGCCAACAGCATCGGCACCAGCTACGGCTGCGACAGCCTCATCATCGATGGTGGCAGCGTGCTGCGCATCGTCGGCGAGGTTGATCTCGTCGTACGGGACGAAGTGCGCGTCCTCAACAGTTCGCGCATCGAGATCGGCACCGACGCTGTCCTCAATCTCTACTTCGGTGGTCGCGTCGAACTCGACAACGGCAAGATCGCAAGCGCCTTCTCCGGGTACATGTCGCCGGAGGCGATCAACATCTTCGGTGCGCAGTCCATCCCCGAAGCGCCGGGCACCACTCCCGAAGTGCGCATCCAGAACGCGGGCGTCTTCATGGGCTGCCTGCACGTTCCCACGGGCGAAATCGTCGTCGAGAGTGGCAGCGTCATCTATGGGCGCGTCTCAGCAGCACGGTTCGAACTCGGCGCCGGGACACGCCTCGAGTACTGCCCAACGCTCGACATGCGCTGTGGCTTCACTGAGCCGCAGGGATCGCTGTACGACCAGAACGGCGTGACCGTGCTGGATCTGGACACGCTCTTCGCCACCATGCCGGAGGACGATGCGTCGTTCGACGATTGGAAGCGCGACATGTACGAGATGATCGCCGATGACAGCGCCAAGGTGGTTGAGGAGACGGCCAACGTCGAAGACGGAGGCGGCGGCACCGTGGAGGAGACCACCACGATCGTCCTCAAGGGAGCCGAGCCGATCGATCCCATCGAGCCGACCGAGGAGGATCCGGTGGAGGACGCCGAGGTCGCATCACGCTCGGCGCCCTCCCGCGCAGCGGTCGATGTGCGCCCGGCCCAGGCGCGCACGCTCGAGGAAGGAACCTGATCCACGATGCGACGCTCCTGCGCGACATCCAGACGCGGCGTACTCCTCGTCGATCTGCTCGTGTCACTGGCTGTGCTCGGCATCATCCTCCTCGCCGTCATCCCCGCGGTCCGACCCGAGGAGCCGATGAGGCTGATCGCCGCGTCCACGATCCTGGCCTCCGATATCGAGTACGCACAGTCCGCGACGCTCGCCTCGCCGCAGGACCCGACCATCGTGCGCTTCGACCCGGAGGCAGGGCACTACTGGCTCGCACTCGCCTCCGAGCCCGAGACGCCCATCGATCGCCCCGGCGGCGGCGCATACGAGGTCATCTTTGGATCCGGTGATGCTGAGACGCTCATCGGCGTCACGCTTGCAACAGAGTCGATCACCGACGATGCCATCACGTACGACGCCTTCGGCAGGTTGGTCCAGCTCTCCGATGCGGTCGTGCGCCTCGCCAACGACTCCGGTGATGTCGTCGTCTCCGTACGGGCGACCACGGGCTCCGTCGCCATTCTCGACGGTGATGCGATCGATCCCCCACCACAGCTGGAAGGTGGCGGCGGCGAACCCCTCGGCGGCTTCGACACTGGCGAGGGCGAGAGCCTCGGTGGGCTCCGCTGACCGTCCTGAAACGTCGCCACCCCTTCACCCATAGACTCCACCAGACAACGACGCGCTCGAAAGGAGCCGTGCAGTGCGGTGGGGCCAATCCATCATGGCGGTGTTCTGTCTGCTCGCCACGCTCTCGCCCGCGTGCGCACAGGAGGCCGCTCCATCTGAGAAATCCGTCTCCGAAGCCGAACGCATCCTGTCGCAGGCGCAGATCGCCGGCGAAGCCGCCTCGGCGTGGCTGCGGCGTCAGCTCAAGGGCACCTCGCTTGAGCGGTGGGCCCAGCAGGAGCTGGACGATGCAATGCGCAAGGCCGTCGAAGAACAGCAGCGCACGCTTGGCTTCTTCGTCTACACGCCCGAACAGGGCGATGCCCTCGACGGCAACTGGTCCCGCCCGGCACGCCAGCAGACGCTCCAGCCGCACATGGTGCTGCTCGTACACGGCCTCGACGAGCCGGGGGACATCTGGGACGACATGGCGCCTGCCCTCGCGGGCGACGGACACCACGTCGCACGCTTCAACTATCCGAATGACCAGGCCGCAGCCACATCCGCGACGACGCTTGTTCGCATGCTGCGCGCACTGCGCAGCGAACATGGCGTGCAGCGCCTCGACTTTGTCTGTCACTCCATGGGAGGCCTGATCGCACGCGATGCGCTCACCCGAGACGATCGTGGCGACATCACCACGCCAAGGCACATCGTGCTCATCGGAACGCCCAATCACGGTTCGCAATGGGCGCAGGTGCAGGCCTTCGGCGAGGTACGCGATCACCTTGCGCGGTGGATCGAACGCGATGGCAAGGACTCCGGTGCACTGCTCGGCTTCCTCGTCGATGGCACCGGTGAAGCAGCCGACGATCTGCTGCCCGGCTCACCGTTTCTCACCGAGCTCAACGCGCGTCCCCTGCCGCGCAACACGCCGATCACGATCATCGCCGGAAAGATCAAGCCCGCCGCGGCTCGCCAGGTCGGCACATGGCTGCAATCACCGTACGTCCGACGCATGCTCGGCGACGAGCAGTCGCGCACACTCGCAGCCAACGCGCATGACATGGCCGACTCACTCGGCGATGGGCTCGTCTCCATCGAATCCGCGATGCTCGAAGGTGTTGACGACGTCGTCATCGTGGAAGGCAACCACCGCTCGATCCTCCGTCGCATCCCGGCCATGGAGAAGCTCCGGCTCGCCGACGGAAGCACGCCACCGGCCATTCCAATCGTCCTCGATCGACTCGACCTGCCCCCCACGCAGGGGGAGAAGCCGGCCGACATCGCGCGGTAGGCTCCGCCCATGCAGCGCCGGCATCACTACGAGCAGGCATTCGAGCATCATCTCCGGGCCCACCGCATTCCCTACGTCAGCGTCAACGAAGCGCGCAAGGCGCTCATGCCTTCCGATGCACGCCTCCGCGCGATCTGCGCGGACACGAGTGTCGTGTCGCTCAAGTCCTTCGACTTCGTCATCTATCCCGACGCCGAGGGCGACAACCTGATCGTCGATGTCAAGGGTCGCAAGCTCGGCAACCGTGCATCACGCCATGGCGTCCAGCGGCTGGAGAACTGGGTCACCCAGGACGATGTCCGTTCTCTGGGCGCCTGGGAATCCCTCTTCGGCCCTGGATTCCGCGCCACGTTCGCCTTCCTCTATCTCTGTGAGCAACAGCCGCCCGACGGCCTCTTCTCCGAGATCCTCGAGCATCGAGGCCGCTGGTACGCCCTCGTGATGGCCTCCCTGGAGCAGTACGCCGCCGCCATGCGCCCTCGCAGCGTCCGATGGCGCACCATGCATCTGGATGGGGCGGCCTTCGATCAGATTGCCCAGCGACTCGTCGGAACCGGGTGAGCACCCGGACCGTCTCACTCCCCACGCGACCTCTTGGCGTGCCCTCGAGGCAGCGGGTAAGGTTCTCTCATGATCAGACGCACCGGAATCTGCCTCGTCGCCGCCCTGACCCTGAGCCTGGCGCCCGCCGCGACCGCCCAGGTCGTCAGCGGACCCCGCGGCGGGAGCGACGATGCCCGCTCGGCCCGCGAGACCATCCGTCCGCCCAAGGTTGAGGATCCGTCCTCCGCACCGACGTGGCTCTACTTCCTCGTCGGTGCCGCGGCACTCGGCGTCTGCGTCGCACTCGCCGTCTTCCCCAGCCGGCGTGAATTCAACGACTGACCTGCGGCGCAGCCCGCCCCCGGAGTGAGCTCATGAGTCGATCAACGTTCCGAGGCCTGCTGATGCTCAACGGTCTGTTGATCATCGCCCTCATCATCGTCAGCTTCAGCCCCCCCGCCGCGGCACAGCGCATCAACCGACCGCGCGGCGAGTACACCATGGTCGCCGCCCGCGCCCAGGGCATCACGGAAGCCGCCATCTACATCGTCGATGCGTCCAACCAGGAGATGCTCGTCGTTCGCTACGACCGCTCCACCAAGAGCCTCAAGTTCATCGGCTTCCGCGATCTCGCCGCCGATGCGCAGGCCGCCATGGGAAGGGGACGCTGAGCCATGAGCACCACGAACGCTCGAATCAATGCCGGGGCCGCCACACTCTGGGCCAGCGCCTTCGTCATCATGGCACTCATCCTCGTCGTCGCCAGCGGACGCAATGTCGGCACCACCGCGCTCGCGGATGTCGCCAACGTCCAGGACCTCACCGTGCTGACGGTGAATGCGGGCAACGGTGAAGAGGTCGTCGCGGTCCTCGACCGTCGCGAGGAATTCCTGTACGTCTACAGCGTCGAGCAGCAGCGCAAGGTCGAGCTGTACCTCACACAGGAACTGAAGTCCGCCTTCGTCGAGGCGCGCCAGCAGGTCATGGGCGGCAACGCACCGCGTCGTCGCTGATGTCCATCAGCTGACACTGAGCACGGTCGAACCCTGACCGCCACGTAGTGACGCCAGGGCCACCTCATCCTCCGTGCGCCGTACCAGCGTCTCCAGCGCGGTGCGCATCGCATCCCCGGCGTCGCTGAAGTTCTTCGTCGGATCGCCGCCGTCGCTGTGTTCCCGCAGCTTCATGTTGATCGGCACAGTGCCGAGGAACGGCAGACCCAGCCGCTGGGCCATCATCTCGGCGCCGCCGCGACCGAAGATGTCGTACTCCTTGCCGTCGTCGCCAATGAAGTACGACATGTTCTCGACCACGCCAAGCACCCCAATGTTGAGCTGCTGGAACATCCGCGCCGCGCGCACCGCGTCATCCTGCGCCACCTTCTGCGGTGTACACACGATGATCGCACCCGTCACGCTCAGCATCTGCGCCATCGTCAGCGGCACGTCACCCGTGCCCGGCGGCAGATCGACGATCAGGTAGTCGAGTTCACCCCACTGCGTCTGTTCGCACAGCTGCTTGAACGCGCCGTGCGCCATCGGGCCGCGCCAGATCAGCGGCTTCTCCGGATCGACCAGCTTGCCGATCGTCATCGCCTTGATCCCGTGCACGTTGAACACCTGAAGCATGTTCTGGTGCAGCGTCACGTCGATGCCATCAAGCCCAAGCAACGTCGGAACGCTGGGGCCATAGATGTCGCCATCCAGCAGCCCAACAGCATGTCCCTGCTTTGCCAGACCCACCGCGAGGTTGACCGACACCGTGGATTTGCCGACTCCGCCCTTGCCCGCACCAACCGCAATCACGTGCTTCACGTTCGGCATCGACGACTCGCCTGCGCGGGCCTCGCCCTGCTCTGTGGTCTTGCTGCTCGATGCCTGCTTCAGAGGAATGCGCCGATCCTGGCCCACCATCGGCGCTGCGCCTGGCTCGACGAACTGCACCGTCACGCCCTGCACCTTCTCCGAGCGCTCGGCGCCGAGCCTGCGCACCGTCGTCTCCACCGCCGCCTTGAGGTGCTCGCGCACCTGCGGCTGCTCCTCGCTGATCAGCGTCACCGACACGATGTTGTCGCACACCGCCACCTTGTGGACGCCACCGGCCTCCACCAGATCGCGCTGACTCGTGCTCTCGCGAATGGACCGCAGTGCGCCGATCACGTCATCCTTCGTCAGGCCCACGCCCCACTCCCTTCGCTCGGTCGTCCGAGAATCGCCTCATCATGCCCATACACGGGGCACAATGATTGAAGGGCCGACCCTCCCAGGCAATCGCCGCACCCATTCATGCGTTCGGCCCGATGGAAGTCCTGGATGTTGATCGCGAGGCGCCTCACCATGACACGATTCCCACTCCTGCTCACGCTGCTCCTGGCCACGGCTGCCGCCAACGGCCAGGACACCGCCGACGACAGCAGTCTCCTGCGAGGGCCCGACGTCGTGGATCGCGACGTCCCTGGCGTGAACTCGACCTTCGGCGACACCGAAGCCCCCATGCGAGGGCGAGAGCGGCCGATCCGCCACGACGTCTTCATGGAGGCGCTGGCCTCGCTCACTGCTCCCAGTGTCCCCGCAGAGCTGCGAGCCACGGCGGACCAGCAAGCCCGGGTTCGGGACATCGATGAGGCCTACAAGGCGGAGCAGCGGGCCTACTTCCGCAGCAACCGTGACGAGTACCGGGAACTTCGCGCCCTCGCCGCCGAGGCCCGCGCGATCCGCGAGCAGGCCGACGAAGGCGTTCAGCCTACCCCGGAGCAGCTCGCAGCGGTCCAGCGGCTTCGTGATCTCCGCGCGGCAGGCCCCCAGGCCGAGGAAGCTCACGCCCGCATGTGGGCGGTCCTGTCTGCGCCGCAACAGGCCTATGTCCGATCTCGGCTCGACCAGGCCCAGCCCAACGAAGGCATGATGCAGACGGATCGCCGACCAGAGCCTGCCGCCGCTCCCAGCGCCGACATCGAGCTCGATGACCGGTGGAAGCGACTGCTCCAACGCATTCAGAGCCTGCCCGACGCGCAGCAGCGACGTATCTATCAGCGCCTGGAACAGCACCTCCGGCGCCTGGAGGAGACCCCGGATCGCCGCGAACCGCCATCCATGAACGATGTGGATGTCCCGAACACGTCGTCCTGACTAACGAACCACGTCCGCGATCACGTTGTAGCGCAGCTTGACCGGCCCGGCCGTCTTCACGTCGGTCTCGCCGATCCCCCCGCTGGCCGTGCTGGCGCTGATGATGTCCACCAGACGCAGCGACACCGTGTCAGCCGCCGGATCCACGATGATCTCCGCCGCATCGGCGGCGACGATCTGATCGGGCCCGCCGTCGATCCGCACGTGACGAAGCGTCAGCGTCGTTTCGTCGTACGACTCCGCCTGGATGAATCCGGACAGACCGAACTCAACCCCATCGACGATGCGTTGTGCGAACTCCAGACGCACCTGATCCACGGTCCTGGTCTCCACGCCGCGATCGCATCCGCCCAAGGCGAGCAGTGAAAGCAGCATCAGCAGCCATGGCAGCGGGTTTCGGTGCGCGCGTGAGGTCATCACCCTGACTATCGGCCGCCACCAACCGTCAGTTCATCCACAGCGATGCGTATCAGCAATGTGGATGAATACAGCGTCCGGGCCGGGGTTATCCGCCAGCATCCACACCGGTGCCGTTCATCCCGCTCGAGTGACTCCGAAGCGACAGCTCCGGGCGATGTTGACGCACAACATGTCCCGGAGGCACGCTCTCGGTGACGAAGACACCGCCACTGATGACACAGTCATCGCCGATCTCCGTCCGTCCGCCCAGAATCACGGCACCGGCATAGATCGTCACCCTGTTGCCGATGGTTGGATGACGCTTCCGCGTCACATCCCGCAGCAGCCGTCCCTTGTCATCGACGTCGAACCGCTTGGCACCAAGCGTCACACCCTGATAGATGCGGACCTGATCACCGATCACCGTCGTCTCACCAATGACCACGGCCCCGCCGTGATCGATGAAGAACGACTCCCCGATCTGTGCCCCAGGATGAATGTCGATGCCGCTGCGGCTGTGGGCCATCTCCTGGATGATCCGCGGCAGCAGCGGGACACCCGTCCGGTACAGCAACGCCGCGACCCGGTGCGCGAAGATCGCCTCGATGCCCGGGTAGCAGAAGATCGTCTCATCAGGGTGCCGAGCGGCGGGATCGCCGTCGTACGCCGCCTGCACGTCCAGCGCCAGCAGCCGACGAAGCTCGGGGATCTGCTCCAGGAAACTCCTGGTCGTCTCCCGGGCCCGCTGATCCGCCTCGCTTGAGTCGAGCTGGCCCGGTCCGAGGTCGCTGGCGTAGCGGAGCACGCTGCGAATCTGCTCCTCGGCATGCAGGCCGATGCGCGCAAGGAGTTCCTGGACATGGAGTTCCAGTCGATCAGGCGTCAGTCCGCGCTTGCCGAAGAAGCCCGGGAAGACCACCTCTCGGATCAGATCGACCAGCTCCTCAACCGTGTCGCGGCTGGGCAGATGGGTCATGCCAAGATGCCGAATTCCAGGCTCCTCGAGGATGGAGCGGCGCACAGCCTCCACAAGATCACCATCAATCAGCGATGGCGGTGGGGTCTTGGATGGCTCTTGGCTACTCATGACGGTCCCTCATGGCCCGATGTCCGGCATGGATGCTATCGGCCCGACAGGAGCGCAGATGAAAAGCCCCCGACAAGGTCAGGCCACGACACCAGTTGCCAGTGCCCCTGCTCGAAGCAGGTGGGCACCCCCCCATGCTGGACCCGACCTTCCGCTCGGTGACGGCTTGGTCATCGCCTGCCGGTCGGGGTTCCCGGTAACCGGCTAAAGGGACTGACAACAGTACGTGCCGCGGCGAACTCGCGCGGAGGCTTTCCATCCCCATTTTACCAACCGCCGCCCCCCATGGCCCCGCCTCCACCACCGATCCACCATTGGAACCACACCGACCCTGAGGCGTCCATTCTCATCGGAGACCCACTTTGGGCCCGTTGACGGGCAACCGTGCCCGGGATACAACCGAACAGGGCAAGGACGGTTTCGCGGTGATTGACGAAGGAAGGCCTGTGATGCGTAGCAAGCGTTGGATTGTCGGACTCTCGGTCGCCGCTCTCGGCAGCGTCGTCCTCACGGGCTGCGGCTCCGGCACCTCGAAGCACGCCTTCAGGCTCAACCCGACACCCGATCTGCACACCGCTTCGCAGAACGCTGACGAGATCAACAACCGCATCACCATCACCAACGACACCAACCTGCGCTACTTCAACGAAGATCTCGGACGGCTGTTCCTGCTCGATCGTCCCAGCGGTCTCAACAAGCGCGGCCTGTTCCTCTACTAAACACCCTCAGGGCACCAACGCATTCGTGCGAACTGACCTGCTGTCGCTGCGCGCATCGGAACCGACACGTCGGCCCGCCCTATCCTCGCCCGCGTGAGTTCCTCCAGCACCAGCTCGGCTTCAGCGAAGGACGGCTCGCGTCCCCGCATGAACGCTCTCAGTGCGCGCAACTTCCGTTGGGAGATGCGAGCCGCCCTGCTCATGCCCATGGCGATGGCCTGCCTCGAGGGCAATGCCGTCGGCGTGCTCGCCAACAAGGCGTTTATCGGTGAGGACGCGCCGCCCTCGATGCGCTATGTCGTCGCAGCCCTGACGGCCGCGGCTCCCCTTGCCATGCTCAGCAGTGTCATCTGGACCCGACTGTTCCATGGCCGCGATCGCGTGCGCTGCGCCAACGTGCTTCAGTTCGGCGCACTGCTGTGCGTCGCATGCATCGCTGTCGCCCCATTCAACTCCGTCGGCATCATCATGCTCGTCGCCAGCACGCTGATCGGCCGATCGATGCTGACCGGCATCATCACCGCGCGAACCGACATCTGGCGGGCCAACTACCGGCGACATGAGCGCGCCCGCGTCACCGGACGCCTCACCATTGCGACGACGCTCATCATCGGCTGTACGTCGCTCACAATGGCCAAGATCATGGACCTCGAAGCGACTGGCCCCGACGGCTATCGCATCGTCTATGCCATCGCCATCGTGGCCGGACTCGGTGGTATCGCATGCTTCTCACGCATTCGATGGCGCGGTCGCTCACAGCATCTCTCTCGTGAACGATCCGGTGACGAAGACGGCGTCGAGCCGCCAAGCCCGCGCGCCATGCTGCGCATACTTAAGCGCGATCACCTCTACCGACGGTTCATGGTTGCACAGTTCGTTCTCGGTGCGCCCAACCTCGCCGCACTGCCGGTCTTCATCCTCTCGCTCGAGGACATCTTCCGGAAGAACTACACGCAGAGCATTCTGCTGGCACAGGTCATCCCACTGGCCGTGCCCGCGGCGGCCATCCCCATCTGGTCGCGACTCCTCGATCGCATGCACGTGGTGCGCTATCGCGTCTTCCACTCGTGGTTCTTCGTCTCCGCCAACGTCCTGACCGGACTCGGCTTCATGCTGGAGAGTGAGCCGATCATCTATGTCGGCCGCTTCGTCTTCGGCGCAGCGATCGGCGGTGGCATGCTCGCGTGGTCGCTCGGACACCACGACTTCGCCAGCCGCGAGCTCGCAAGCATCTACATGGGGATCCACGCAACGCTGACTGGTGTGCGCGGTGCTCTGGCGCCGTTCCTTGGGACGTTCCTGTATCAGGGCATTGCTATAGCCCTTGTCCTGCCACTGGCAGGACAGGTCACCCTCAGGTGGGATGGTATCGGCAGTGGCTGGACGTTCTTCGTGCTCGCAGCGGTTGGCGCCATCGCGGCACTGATGTTCCTGCGCATGCACCGCAGCATCAAGCGCGACAACGCACCGAACACGTCGTCCAACTAGCGGGCTCGACTGGTCCGGCGCTTCGAAGTCTTCTTCTTCTTGCTCTTGCTCG
>JBCBTA010000048.1:0-12316 GCA_039818905.1 Planctomycetota bacterium | reverse complement strand
TGCGTTCGACGTCAATGCCGCTGATCAGTGAGCGGGCCGTGCCGACTCGGCCCGAGCGCGACAGCAGTTCCACCCAGCGAGCAATGACTGCCGGGTCGTTGTCGATCGCCTCGGCAGCAACGGTCTGCTCGGCCTGCTGCAGGTCTCCGCGCTCCTCGAGGGCTCGGGCTCGCAGCAGTGCCGAGCCAAGATCGGCCGATGCCATGGCATCGAGCGCGGTTATGCGATCGAGTGGATCGGGCAGTACCTGCCGAGCTGCACGGGCCACGATGGGTTCGTACAGCGCGTCGAGCTCGATGAGTGCCGATGCCTCGCGCATCATCACGACGTCGCCACGTTGCGCTGCTTCCTCCAGGAAATGCACCAGCAGTGGGTCGTCGAGGACGTTGGACTGTGCGTAGCTGCGAAGGGCATCGAGCCGCTCATCTGACGGCAGGATGGCCGCCCGCGTGCGCACGAAGTCGCCGATGCGAGACCGATCCAGCGAGGATGCCAGCGCGTCGAGCGATCGTCCCACAGCCTCGCGATCCGCTCCGTACGCGACGCTGTATGCGAGCAGCGAGGTCTGACGCGCGGTGATGCCGCCGGGACTCGCGATGAGTTCCTCGATAACGAGTGCCGCCGCACGCGTCGGGCGACCCAGACGCATGGCGGCCAGCATCGACCGCTCGGTCAGATCGACCACGCCCATCGACGGAAACTGTCGGGCTTCCGCGTAGGCGAGCAGGGCAGCGTCGTACCGCTCCAGCGTCATGTGGGCATCGCCGACCTGGCGAAGGATGTCGCCGCGCTGGCGGTAGAGCGATGCGAGCTCGGCAGTGCGTCCACTGGGCTCGTTGAACGACTCGGGGAGGTTGACACCTTCGCGCAGCAGTTCGATCGCAGCGTCGGCGTAGCCCAGCGCGAGCAGCGCTTCGCCGAGCTTGGCGGGCACGACGTACTGCATCGCGGGATCCATGCTGCTGCTGGGCAGTTCACGGAGGCGCGCGAGGATCGCGGCGGCCCGCTTGCCTTCGTTGCGCTCGGCGGCGAGCAAGGCGACCTGTTCGAGCACGGCCGGGTCTGTCGGGTCTCGATCGAACGCCCTGGAGAACGACACGCTGGCACCGATCCGATCCCCTCGGGCGAGCTGCGCCCGCGCGAGCTCACGCCAGGGTTCGGGCGCATCGGGATCGATCCGTGCCGCCTCCTCGAGGGACTCGATGGCGTCGTCATACCGCTCCGCGAGCAGGGCGACACGGCCTCGGGCATAGGCGGCGAGTGCCGCGGCGCGGACCTCTTCGCTGATCTCTGCTCCCAGCGGTGCACGGGGCTCCGGGAAGTGCTGGGCGACTTCGGCAAGCGCATCCTCGAGCGACAGCTCGGCGATGGTCCGATCTTCAGGGCGAAGGGGAGCGAGCGCGTCGGCGTCGATGCCATCCGGCGCGGGGGCGGAGCGAGCCTGCTCAACGGGTCGGCGGGCCTCACGCCGCAGCGGCTTGTCGAAGGGGGCCCGGAGGGGATCTTCGGCGCGCGACGCATCAACCGTGTCCGGTGCTCCCGGCGATTGTGTGGACGACGTGCTCGAGCATCCTGCGAGCAGAGCGAGGAAGCACAGACCCACGCTGGCGCGTCGCCAGAGGGTGGGCCGTGCGATGCGTGCTGTGGGTTGGGTCATCGGCGACTTCTTCAGCTACTTCTTGGCAGCCGCTTTGGAGCGCGATGTCTTCTTGCGCCCGGTTCGCTTGGCGGCCGTCTTGGGTTCCGCGATGGCGAACGTGGGAGCTCCCGAGCCATCCTCGGCCCACGCCTGCAAGAGCGTATGGGCTCGCAGCCCGTCGGATGCCTTGATGGCCCGCTCGAGCTTGGCGGACGCGCGATCCGCAGGGGTGTCCTCCTCGACCACGCCGGATTCGATCAGCCGCTTGAGCGTGCGCTCGTCCACGGGCACGGCGTGCCCACCGAGCACGCACAGCGTGATTCGGGCGGCGATGTAGGGCGTGACGCCCTCCAAGGACTCGACGTACTTGCGCCCGTCGCGCTTCGGCTGCTGTAGAACCCCGTCGAGCTCGATCGTGTGCTCGCGCCGGAAGACATCGTCCATGGCGACCGTGAGCCGCTCGGCGCGCTCTTCGGCGAGCGGGTAGGTCTTGCCGAGGATGGCGGCGATGGTGGCGGGGTTGGTGACCCGAAGCTCGTTGAGATCGGTCATGGCGTCGATCAACCGCTTGAGCGCGTACTCCGCTCGATTGGTGGACGACTCCCAGAGCAGGAACGAGAAGATGAACTCCTCGAGCGGCGAGCGGTCAGACTCGGGCGGCGCGAGCTTGTACTTGCGCTCCAGCGCATCGATGAGGGCGCTGACGGGGTCGGAGGGATCGAGTTTGATCACGTCTGTTCGTCTCCGGAAACGGATTCTGCCTGCGATTGGTCCTGGGCGTCCGACTCGTCGTCGAGCTCCTCGCGGACGCGATGCAGCGCGTCATGGATGGCTGCCTGCTTCTTGATGCTGCGGTCGAGCTTGAAGATGAGGTCGGGCATGCGGTGCACGTCGATCAGATCGGCGGCCTCGCGGCGGATGTGTCTGGCGGCGTCGCGCAGCCCGTGAATGACGCGGCTCTCGCGCTCTTCAGGCAGCACCGACACCGACACGGTCGCCTGCCGCCGGTCGGGCGACACGCGGACGCTCGTGACGGTGAGCATGGCGTCGAGCCTTGGGTCGGAGAGACCACCGCTCAGCACGCTCTGCACGGCCCGGTGGATGATCGAGCTCATCTGTTCGGCACGGCGACCGCTCATGCGTCGGCCTCCGAGGCGAGCCTGCGCATCTCCTCGTCAAGGCCGGCGTCGCGCCGATCGTCGTCGGTCCACAGCGGGCGTCCGTCCTCATCGGTCGGTGACATCATCGCGGCGTAGGGCACGACGTCGCGCGTCAGCTCGCCAAGCTCGGCTCCTTCGACGTGCCGCAGCTTCTCGACGATGCGGTCGAGGACCTGATCGGCGTATGCCGCGCTGCCGGACGTCAGCGTGAGGCCGAGGACGGCCAGACGATGGTGCTCCAGGGCGGCGACCTCGGCGATCGAGACGAGGTGCTGCCGGTGCAGTCGATCCTTGACCGACTTCACCACACGCCGCTTGTCCTTGAGAGAGGTGCTCCCTCGGACCAGCAACTCGAACTGAAGCACACCGATGAACATGCCGTGATGCGCCGTTGTGCTGATTCGCCGGTCGAGGATCACAGCGTTCGCTTGACCTCGATCGTGCGGTAGCACTCCAGCACATCGCCCTCCTTGATGTCGTCGTAGCCCAGGATCTTCATGCCGCACTCCTGACCGGAGCGCACGTCCTTGACGTCATCCTTGAACCGCTTGAGCTGATCGAGGACACGATCGTTCTCAATGACGATGCCGTCGCGCGTGACGCGGATGAGTGCGTTGCGCTCGATGGATCCGTCGGTGACGTAGCAGCCGGCGATCCAGCCGACCTTGGAGACCTTGAAGACCTGCCGGACTTCGGCGTGCCCAAGGACTTCCTGTCGCAGCTCCGGCTCGAGCAGACCCTCGGCGGCCTTCTTCACATCGTCCACGATGTCGTAGATGACCTGATACGAGCGGATCTCCACGCCCTTCTGCTCGGCGACTTGGCGCGCCTTGGCCGAGGGGATGACGTTGAAGCCGAGGATGACGGCGTCCGACGCCGCGGCCAGGGTCACGTCGCTCTCGGTCACGCCACCGACGGCCGAGTGCAGCACCCGGATCTTGACCTCGTCGGTCGCAATCTCCTCGATGGACTTGCGAATCGCGTCCACCGAGCCCTGCACGTCCGCCTTGAGGACGATGAGCAGCTCCTTGAGCTCCGCCTCCTCCATCGCGGCGAACATGCGGTCGAGCGTGATCTTCGGCTGGGCGAGCTGCTCTTCGCGCTCCTTGTCGCGGCGCTGCTCAGCGGCGTCCTGCGCCTGGCGCAGATTCTTCACGACGTAGAACTTGTCGCCTGCATCCGGAACCGAATCGAGACCGGAGATCTGCACCGGAGTTGACGGCAGGGCGGACTTGATCCGCTTGCCCTTGTCATCGGTCATGTCACGCACGCGTCCGAAGGCACGTCCGGCCACGATGATGTCGCCGACGGACAATTCGCCTTCCTGCACGAGCACGGAGGCGACCGAGCCGCGGCCTTCCACAACACGGGCCTCGACCACGATGCCGCGAGCGGCGCCGCCGAAGTCGGCCTTGAGTTCCTTGAGATCCGCCTGGTACTCGAGCATCTCGAGCAGGTCCTGAATGCCGTCGCCGGTCTGGGCGGACGTCTTGATGACCTCGATGTCGCCACCCCACTCGGTGGGGTTGAGACCGTGTTCGTTGAGCTGGCCGTAGATCTTCTGCACGTTGGCGGTGGAGTCCGCATCGGGCAGATCGATCTTGTTGAGCGCGACGATGATCGGCACACCTGCAGCCTTGGCGTGGCTGATGGACTCCACGGTCTGCGGCATGACGCCGTCGTCCGCAGCCACCACGAGGACGACGATGTCGGTCATCGTCGCACCGCGGGAGCGCATCTCGGTAAAGGCCTCGTGGCCCGGCGTATCAAGGAAGCAGACCTGCTGCTCTGCGTCACCGACGCGCACCGGCACGAGGAACGCGCTGGTCGCTTGCGTGATGCCGCCGGCCTCGCCCGCTGCAACGTTGGCGTTGCGAATGCGGTCGAGCAGTGACGTCTTGCCGTGATCGACGTGGCCGAGAATGGTGACGACCGGACTGCGCGGCCGCTGATCGACGACCTCGCGGGCCTCGAACTCCTCGACGACCGCGGCTTCGCCGGTGGCCTTCTCCTCGACCTCGAGTTCGATCTCGTAGTCGAGCATGATCTCCTGGGCCTGCTCGACTTCGATGCCGGCGTTCACGTTGGACATGATGCCCTTCATGAACAGCTTCTTGACGATCTCGGCAGCCTTGACGCCGGTCGCCGACGACAGGTCCTTGATCGTCAGCGGCGTGGCGACCTTGACGACACCACCGGTCTGCGCAAGTGTCGCGGCCTTCTGATGACCGCTCTTGCTCTTGATCTTCTGATCACGTCGGCGCTGCCGGAGCAGGCCGCCCGAGCGGGACAGGCGCTCCTCCCGCTCGATGAGGTCCTGCGTGCGGAATGCGCCACTGCCGCCGGTCCGCCCGCGGCGTCCGCCGGGTCCGCCGCCGGGACGTCCGCCGCCACCGGGACCGCTGGGTCCACTGGGTCCGCCTTCGCCACCACCGCCGCGACGCTTGTTGCGCCGGGGACTGCGCGGGGCAAAGTCCTCATCCGTCGGCGGGCCGCCGGCGGGTTCGCCGCCGCGCGGGCCGCGTGCGAAGGAGGGCTCGGTGCCGCGTGAGCGTGGGCGTGACACGGCCTCGGGCTGCTCGATGCGCACGACCTTCGGGCCCGAGAGCTTCGCTGGCTTCTGCACTTCGAGGCGCGGGCCCGCGGGCTTGGTGACCTCGGGGCGCGTCGGGACGTTCATCTGGACCTCGCTCGGTCCCTTGATGACCGGGTCCGCAGGCGCGCTCGGCGGCTCGTCCGCGCTGGGCGCCTCCGGTGCGGCGGGCGCACTGGCCGCAGCCTTCTGTCCGGTCTCTTCCTCGGTCTCGGCTTCCGGTGCGGGCGGCTCGGTCACGACAGGCTCTGGGGCTGCCGGGGCCGTCACAGTCGGTGTCGGCGCAGGTGGCGGCGTCGCGATGGGTGGCGCTTCCACTGCGGCCGCTTCCGGCGGTGGGGGAGCGACAGCCGTCGCCGTGGCCTCCTCGGCGACCTCGGACGTCTGGTCGTCGGTCTTGCGAGCAGCCTTCTTGCGGGCAGCCTTCTTCCGCGGCTTTGCGCGGACCTTGGTGAGGTCCACCTTCTCCGCGGTTTCAACCGCCGTGGCTGCGCCGCTCTCCCCTGCACTGCTGAACCACTCGCGAATGGTCGCTTCGAGTCCAGCGGAGACGCTGGACATGTGGTTGGTAATGCTGGGGATGCCCTCGGCCTCGCACTTCTGCACGATGGCCTTGGACTTCACCGAGAGCTCTTTGGCAATTTCAAAGACTCGTTTGGCCAAACCGCTTGCTCCGTTCCACCGATCGAGAGGTCACGCCGCCCACGCGCGCGGGATCCTCGTTATCCGTCGTTCTGCTGCGTCGCCGACTCGGCGACCTCGGACTCGTCTGTCTGGGCGGGGATGTCGCCACCGGAGAGAATCGCATCGGCGCGAACATCCGCCTGTCCACCTGCATCGTCCGCGGGCTCGGCGGGTGCCGGCGTATCGTCGCCGCCCGCCGAGAGGATCGCCGCCGCGGCGAGGTCGGCATCGACGGGGGCACCTTCGGCGATGCCACCGCCTGCGAGGAGCTTGCGTGCCTCCTCCTCCTCCTCGATCTTGCGGCGCTCGGCCTCTTCCTTCTCGCGCTGCTGCGTCTCGGCGACTTCCTTCGCCTTGGTGGACGCGAGCTCGATGACCTGGGCAGCCGAGGCGTCGTCGAGCTCCAACTCGGCTGTCAGCACTTCGGAACCGACCTCCTCGACATCGAACACGCTGACGATGCCCATCGCCGCGAGGCGGTCGAGCATCTCTTCGGTGACGCCGCCGACGCCCTTGAGCGTCTCGAACATCGTCTCGAGGCCCTTGTTGAATTCCTCGGGCGTGAGGATGTCGATGTCCCAGCCGGTCAGACGTGCGGCGAGGCGCACGTTCTGGCCTCGCTTGCCGATGGCGAGCGAGAGCTGCGTCTCATCGACCACGACCGTTGCTCGGCCAAGCTCGAAGCACAGCGAGATCTCGGCGACCTCGGCGGGCTTGAGCGCGTTCTGGATGAGGATCTGGCTCGACTCGTTCCAGCGAACGATATCGATCTTCTCACCGTTGAGCTCGTCCACAATGTTGCGGATGCGCGAGCCGCGGACACCGACGCACGCACCGACGGCATCGACCTTGGAGTCGATGGAAGACACGGCGATCTTGGTGCGATGTCCTGCTTCGCGTGCCATCGCCTTGATCTCGATGATGCGCTCGGCAACCTCGGGGACCTCGACCTCGAAGAGGCGTTTGATGAAGTCCGGGTGCGCGCGGCTGAGGACGATCTTCACCTGATTGCCGACGTCGCGCACGTCGAGGATGTGGCAGCGGATGCGATCGCCCGGGTGGAACTGCTCACCGGGAATCTGCTCGCTGCGCGGCATGAACGCCTCGGCGCGGTTCTCGAGCGTGCAGACAAGAGCACCGCCCTCATACCGCTGGGCAACACCGGTCTCGATCTCGCCGACGCGCTTGACGAACTGCTCGTAGACCGAGGCCCGCTCGTCTTCACGGAACTTCTGGATCATGACCTGCTTGAAGGTCTGTGCCGCGATGCGTCCGAAGGACTGCGGCTCGATGTCCATCGGCTCACCGTGGCGCGTCAGCACCATTTCGCCGCTGATCCGATCGACTGTGCAGACGAACTCCTCGGTGTCGAGCGAGTTGTAGTACTTGCGGGCGGCGGACACCATCGCCTGCTCCAGGTCGGAGAAGAGCAGCTCACGATCGATGTTCCGATCGCGTGCGATCGAGTCGAGGATGCGGACCATTTCCTGTGGGTTCATCATGTCGAGGCTTCCGTCAGCGGGCCGCTCCGGCCCATGGGTTGTCGTCTGCGAATGTCTGGATGTCGCGTTGTCTGCTGCCGATCCGTCGGCGAAGGTGCGTCGAACAAAAACAACAAGGCCACGTGCGCAATGCGCACATGGCCCGTGACACAAGCGCCCGCTGCCGTCGGCAACGGGGCCCTGGACATGTTGGAACGCGCCTAGATCATCGCGTCGCTCCAACGCCCCGCCAGGAGAACCCGGGCGTCGTGCAGGCGCACGACACGCGGTTCCGAACTGGAACGGGTTTACCCAGCATGGTCACGAACCACTGGTCTCGTCACGGGGATCCTTTCCAACCGAGAGAGACGGCCAACAATCTCCGAACCGCACAGTGTAGAGACTCTCACGGGGGTGGGTCAATGCGCCGGGGGATCCCCTAGGGTCGATTGGATGAATCGAGGGAGGCCTGCTCCGTCCGGGAGGGCTTTGACGGGTGAAGCGCAGGCAGGGATGCTCTGGGGTGTGGAACTGGGGACACAACTGGGTGGGCGCGACGAGACCGTTTTGATCGTCCGTGCCCCGCGTGAGCTGGGGCACGAGGCGGCCGATGAGCTGCGTCTGACCGTCGCTCGCCACCTCCCGAATCGGGATGGGGCTGGTGTCGTGCTCGACATGGCAGACGTCGTGCTCATCTCCTCAATCGGCATCGCAGCGCTGCTCCAGACCCAGGAGCTGTGCGAGGACCGTGAGGCCGCGATGGTCATCGCGAATATGCCCGCCGAGCAGATGGGGCTGCTGGAGATGCTGCGGCTGGACCGCAAGTTCACGATGTTCGACAGCGTGGAAGACGCCTGTGCCGCGATCGGCTGAACAGGCACTCAGACGCGATCGCCAGCCTTGATGGGTCGGATGACACGAAGGGCCCGGTTGTCCTTGTGCCGCCCGAGATGGGCGAGCAGCTTCTTCTCCCCCTCGACGCAGAGGACGACCGGGCTGGAGGCGGGCTTCTCGGTCACGATCAGATCGCCCTCGCTGAGGTTGATCAGATCGCGGAGCGTGATGGTGGTCTCGGCCAGCACACCGGTCACGTCAAGCGGAGCACGCTCGAGTTGATGGCTGATGCGGTCGCGAATCTCGTTGGAGACGCCCAATCGCCCGGCGCTGAACCAGCTCTGCGCAGCGAGGGCGTCCATGATCGGCTCGATGACGGCGTACGGGATACACAGGTTCATCGTGCCGGCCCGATTGGCCATCTTGAGCTCGAAACCCACGACGACAACAACCTCGTTGGGCGGCACGATCTGCACCAGCTGCGGGTTGGACTCGCTGCCTGCAAGCTCGAGGGCGAGCTCCTTGACGCTGGCCCACGCCTCTTGCAGCGCCTCGATGGCTCGATCGGTCACCTTGTTCATCAGGCGCGTCTCGATGAGCGTGAGCGGCCGCTGCGGGATGAACAGTTCCTGGTTGGTGCCGCCGAGCAGGCGATCGATGAAGGGGTAGATGATCAGCGGGCTGACTTCGTAGCAGATCTGCCCCTCGAGCGGCGCGGCGTTGAGCAGGTTGAAGCTCGTCGGGTTGGGCAGGCCGGCGATGAACTCCGAGTAGGTCATCTGCTCGCACGTGGCGACCTTGACCTCGACGATGGTCCGCAGGAAGGCAGAGAGCGACGCACCGAAGTTTCGGGCGAAGCCCTCGTGCAGCGTCTGAAGGGCACGCATCTGGTCTTTGGAAACACGCTCCGGACGCTTGAAGTCGTACGCCCGGACCTCGATGCCTTCGAGGCTGGAGCGACGCGAACTGAACACCCGTGTGCTCTCGGCCTGCTCCTCGACCTCGCCGGCATCGACCGCGGCGAGCAGGGCGTCCACTTCATGTTGGTCGAGAACATCGGTCGCCATCATCGCTCCGCCGGGCGCGCGTCATCCCCGTCGGCGGGAACGCCCTGTTTCGTTATCGGAGGGGGCGGCGGGGGGCCTTGAGACTGGCTTGCCCTCGATGCTGGAACAATCGGGCCCGATTGCGGGCTTAGACTGCCCGAAGGAGCCATTCGACCATGGGCAACGCGGCTGTACGAACCTTGATGTGGGCACTGGCCCTGATCGGCCTCGCAGGCGCGACCGCGATGGCCCAGGGCCTCGGCAAGGGTGGCAAGGACTTCGGGTCCTCCTTCGGCGCCCCGACGACCGTCGGCGGTCCCTCAGAGGCGGAGCCGGAGGTCTCGGTCGCCGCGGCGGCAGACTTCCAGGTCATCGCGCCGGGCGAGGTGCTCACCATCGCGGTGGTGCTCAACCACGCGGCGAACTGGCACACGTGGCCCTCCGCCGATCAGGATGTGCTTCCGCCGGAAGTCGCCGAGTTCGCCATCCGCACCGCGATCGATGTCGAGGAGATTCCAGATTGGGCCGAAGCGCTCGGCACGATCCAGTGGCCCGAGCCGTATGACGTCAAGGCCGCCGACCCACTGGGTGGGATGGAGCCGATCACGGTCAAGTCATACAAGGGTAAGGCCATCGCGTATGTGCCGGTCCGCATCGCGCCCGACGCGGCGCATGGCACCTACGAACTGCCGATCACGGTGCGCTACCAGGCGTGCGATGACACGGTGTGCCTCATGCCTGCGACAGACGTTCTTCAAGTCGCCGTGACGATCGGTGAGGCGTCCGTGGCGCAGCCTGCGTCTGACCTGTTCAGTGACTTCGCTGGAGCGACCTTCGACGAGGCGCCCGCCCCGACCGAGGGTGACGTCCTTGCCTCAGGTGGCCCGACATTCTTCGGCATCACCATCCCGACCGGTGGGGGTCTGCTGTCCCTGCTGGTCATCGGTCTGCTGAGCGCACTGGGCGGGGCGATCCTGAATCTGACGCCGTGCGTTCTGCCCGTGATCCCGATCAAGATCATGACCCTGACGCAGCATGCCGGTGAGCATCGCGGGAGGACGCTCTTCCTGGGATTGATGATGTTCTTCGGCGTGGTGGCCTTCTGGGCCGCGCTGGCCCTGCCGGTCCTGCTGATTCAGGGGTTTGCCGACCCGTCGCGCATCTTCGGTATCTGGTGGCTGACGACGGGCATCGGCGTGTTGATCGCGGTGATGTCGCTGGGTCTGATGGGCATGTTCTCGCTGAATCTGCCGCAGTCGGCGTACATGGTGAATCCCAAGGCGGACACAGCGTCCGGCTCGTTCCTTTTCGGTGTGATGGCTGGTGTGCTTGGCCTGCCGTGCTTCGGCTTCGTGGCCGGGGCCCTGGTGCCGATCGCCGCGAGCCAGGGTGTGGCGTTCGTGCTCACGCTGTTCACGTCGATGGGTATCGGCATGGGCGCGCCGTACCTGATCCTGTCGGCCAAGCCGGAGTGGGTGAGCAAGCTGCCTCGCACCGGGCCGGCGAGCGATCTGGTCAAGCAGGTCATGGGTCTGCTGTTGCTGGCAGCCGCGGCGTACTTCGTCGGTTCGGGCCTGATCGCGCTGGTGAGTGAGAAGCCGTACATCGCCAAGCAACTGCACCTGTGGGTGGCGGCGATCTTCGGTGTGGGCGCCGGCGGATGGCTGGTGCTGCGCACGGTGATGATCACGAAGAGCGTGATCGGTCGCGGCGTCTTCGGCGTGGTTGGTCTGATACTGGCCCTGGGCGGCAGCTGGCTGGCGTGGAGCTTCACGTCGGACGCACGCACGGAGTACCTGGAGCGCCAAGCGGCGATCGAGGCCGCCGGTGGGCAGGGCGATGGACAGATTCTGCTGACGGTGTGGAACGACTACAGCCCTGCCCTCGTGCAGGACGCGCGGGACCAGGGCAAGGTCGTGGTGATGGACTTCACTGCCGAGTGGTGCATCAACTGCAAGGCGCTGAAGAAGGCCGTGCTGATGGTGGACCCGGTCGTTGGCGAACTTCGCTCGGACGACGTCGTGATGGTGACGGTGGACCTGACCGGCACCAACAAGGACGGCGAGGCGGCGCTGGCGGCGCTGAACCGGACCGGGATTCCCACGCTGGCGGTGTATGGGCCCGGGCTGGACCAGCCGTGGGTCTCCAGCGCGTACACGTCCGATCAGGTCATGCGGGCCATCGAGCAGGCTCGTGGCGAGCAGACCACCGGTCTGTGAGGTGTGGCGAGGGCGGAGAAAGCCCGCCTGCCGCCTGTGTCATTGACAGAGGCCGATTCGGGCGATATTTTTGTTCTCCCGTCCCGATCATTCGGGTCGGTGGCGACGCGGGTGTAGCTCAGTGGTAGAGCGTCACGTTGCCAACGTGAATGTCGGGCGTTCGAATCGCCTCACCCGCTTTGACAGCAGCCGCACACGTTTCCCGTGAGGAAACCTGTGCGGCTGCTCTCGTTTTGTCGGCCGGTGCTCTCCCGTGAACTTGGACCAGGGTGCACGAGCCCATACCCTGAGCACTTCCGGCAGGGGGAGTCTCTGGCATACAGATCGGAGTGCATGATGGCGAATGACACGCAGACGCACGGGCAGGCGAGCATGTACCTGCGTGTGTTCATGGACGCGGCAGACGCGATCGTGATCGAGGACCTCTCCGGCGTCGTCATCGATCTGAACAACGAGGCCGAGCGGTCCTATGGCTGGCGCCGTGACGAACTCATCGGTCAGCCCATCAAGCAGTTGGTGCCCGATGCCCGGCATGACCAGGCGGACGACCTGCTGCAGCGTTGCCTTGCCGGTGAAGAAGTCCGGAACATCGAGGGCACCCACTGCTTGATGGGCTGACCGATGAGTTCGTCACGGCGCCAGCCATAGGACCGCTCGGCC
>JBCBTA010000047.1:0-12935 GCA_039818905.1 Planctomycetota bacterium | reverse complement strand
TGTCGATCTCTTCCGGTGACAGCGTGAGCTTGCCAAGCACGTCGCTGAAGAACAGCAGACCCTTGCCGAGCGTCTCCGGCGTGTTGTCGGGAAGCGCGAGCTGATACGTCGTCTGATCGAATGACGTGAAGGCATTCTGGTGCTCCCCGAAACGGAGCCCGATCGACTGGAAGAAGTCGATGACCTCGTTGCCGTCGAAGTTCTCCGAGCCATTGAAGGCCATGTGCTCGAGGTAGTGCGCGATGCCGCGCTGCTCCTCCGTCTCGTTCATGGAGCCCGTGGAGACGTGCATCCAGACCGAGGCCCGCTCCGGTGGGTTGTCGTGCTGCAACACCCAGTAGGTCAGGCCGTTGTCGAGCGCGCCCCTCACCACGCCGGGGTGGTCGGGCAGGGGCGTCGCCGCCAGGGATCCTGACAGCAGGCCGACCACCGGCGCGGCGGCAACAACACAAGGCAGCGATCTCAGCATCTCCGGGCGCGACATGGCATCTCCAGCGTTGGGGCGGTCATCCGACGCGAACGGATGGAATCGACGATCTGGGCCTGCGAGGCACTCCGGCCCTTGACCGGGGCTGCAGGCGGACCTAACACTATCGCCATGGGCAGTGTCGTGCGGCACCATCATCATCATGGCAACCACGCGAAAGCGTGCCGGTGATGGTGTAGGCACTCCCGCCCGGGAATGCAGAGCATCAGGACGCCGGCCGTTTTCGGTCGGCGTTTTTCGTGGTACGTGCCGCGGCGTCGCTCCGGATTCGGCTGGCCTGGAACAGGACAGCGTCACATGGACCCGACCCATCGCCCTGTGCGACTCGCCCTGCCCAAGGGCAGGATGCAGCAGGAGATCTCACGCCTTCTTGACGATGCCGGGATCCGCGTGCGGATGTCCGAGCGCGACTACCGGCCCTCGCTGTCCCTGCCCGGGTTCGAGGCCAAGATCCTCAAGCCGCGCAACGTCATTGGCATGCTCGAGGCCGGCGCCCGAGATCTCGGATTCGCCGGCGCGGACTGGGTCGAGGAGACCGGCGCCAGTCTGGTCGAACTCTGTGACACGAGGCTCGACCCGGTGCGGCTGGTCGCCGCGGCTCCCTCCTCGATTCTCGAGGACGGACGTCTGCCCGCCCGGCCCATCGTCGTCGCCTCAGAGTATGAGTCCCTCGCCACGCGGTGGATCGACAGGACGCAGCTCGATGCTCGCGTCCTGACCACCTACGGAGCAACCGAGGTCTTCCCACCCGAGGACGCCGATTGCATCATCGACAACACCGCAACCGGCTCGACGCTGCGGGCCAACGGTCTGACGATCATCGACGAGGTTCTGACATCCTCCACCCGCCTGTATGCGAATCCGGCGGCATTGGAGAACCCCGTGCTTGAACCGAGGATCCGAAACTTCGCCGTTCTGCTCGAGTCGGTGCTCGAAGCACGCCGGCGAGTCATGATCGATCTCAATGTTGCCGCCTCGGACCTCGAGCGCGTCATCGAGTTCATCCCGTGCATGCGTGAGCCCTCGATCTCGCGCCTGCACGAGGAAGGTTGGTTCGCCGTCCGTGCCGCTGTTCCCCGCGATCGCCTGGCGGAGATCATTCCGGCGCTCAAGGCCGCCGGGGCACGGGATCTCGTCACCTCCCGACCGGAGCAGATCATTCCATGACCGCCGCGCAGTCCACACCCGCCCCAGCCAAGTATGACGCTCCGGGCTTCTCAGCCCCGATCGACCTCGATCTGAGCCGAAACGAGGGTGCGTGCGCCATCGCGGACCTCGCCGGCGCCCTGGCATCGGTCGAGCCATCCATGCTGGAGTGCTACCCGGACATCCTGCCGCTGCAGCGCCGGCTGGCGAGACACGTGGGGCTCGACCCTGACCGTGTTGTCGTGACCACAGGCGGCGATGAGGGCATCGATCGAGCCATTCGCGTCGCCATCCGGTCGGGTCGTACACGTGTGCTCGGACACGATCCCTCCTTCGAGATGATCGGCGTCTCCACAGTCAACGCGGGTGCAACGCTCGACACGATTTCGTGGCTCGAAGGCGCTTTTCCGGTGGACGCATTCTGTGCAGCGATCGATGCGTCTGTCGCCGCGGTGGTCCTCGTGACGCCGAACAATCCGACCGGAGCCGCCATCGATCTGCCGGACATCCGGCGCGTTGTCGATCGGGCGGCGGAAGTGGGTGCGATGGCGCTCATCGATCTGGCCTACGTCGAGTTCGCCGCCGATGATCCAACGCACACGCTCCTCGAGATGCCCAACGTCGTGATCGTCCGCACGCTGTCGAAGGCGTGGGGTCTGGCCGGGCTCCGCATCGGGTATCTGCTGGCGTCCGAGGAGTTGTCCGACACACTGCGCAACGCCGGCGGCCCCTTCCCGGTCTCAGGCGTCTCGCTGCACCTGGCGGAGAAGGCGCTGGATGCCGGCGGCATCGACATCGACGGTTTCCAGCGCCGCAAGGCCCGCCTCGGCGCGATCGTCGGGTCCATCGGCGGTCGCCCTTGGGCTTCCGATGCCAACTTCGTACTCGCCCAGGTCCCGGACGCTGCGTGGCTGCGCGATGCCCTGGCATCGCTCGGCATTGCCGTCCGTCGTTTTCCTTCCAGCCCCGAACTGGCCGATTGCCTGCGCATCACGGTGCCGACGAACGATGCGGCCCTCGATCGACTTGAAAGCGCCCTGCGTATCGTGTCGGCGCCGCAGGCCGTGCTCTTCGATATGGATGGCGTGCTTGCGGAAGTTTCGACGTCCTACCGACGTGCGATCGTGAAGACGGCACGCCACTTTGGCGTTGAGGTCACACCCGTCGAGATTGGCGAGGCCAAGCGGCGTGGCGGTGCCAACAACGATTGGGAACTGACCGATCGACTGCTCGCCGCGGCTGGGGTTGACGTTCCCTTCGATCAGATTCGAAGCGTCTTCGAGTCTGTCTACCATGGCACCGAGGCCCAGCCCGGACTCAAGATGACCGAGTCGCTGCTGGTAGACCCCAGCGACCTCCGCTCGCTGGCCACCCGCTATCCGCTCGCGATTGTCACGGGTCGGCCCAGGGCCGACGCACTCGAATTCCTCGACCGATTCGACATTCGCGATGTCTTCGAGGTCATCATCAGTATGGAAGACGGACCCGCCAAGCCCGATCCCGCGCCGGTCCACCGAGCCATGGAGGCGCTGCGGGTCGAGCGTGCGTGGATGATCGGGGACACGGTGGACGACATCAATGCATCGCGAGCCGCCGGCGTCCTCCCGATCGGTGTGGTGCCGCGGGGTGATGCCTTCGACGAGACCTATGCCGCGCTGATGAATGCCGGATCGGCTGTTGCCTATGAAACGACCGAGCAGTGCATGGAAAGGCTTCCGTCATGAGTGGCCGACGCAGTGGAACGGCCGAACGCTCCACCAGAGAAACCCAGATCACCGCGAGCGTCGTCCTCGATGGCTCGGGCCGTTCGGACGTCCGCACCGGTCTCGGGTTCCTGGATCACATGCTCGACGCGCTGGCATGTCACTCCGGCATCGACATCACGCTTCAGTGTGACGGCGATCTGCACGTCGATGATCATCACACAGTCGAGGATTGTGCCCTGACGCTGGGGGCTGCCCTCGACAACGCTCTCGCCGAGCGTCGGGGCATTGTCCGCTTCGGAAGTGCGTACGCGCCCCTCGACGAGGCTCTCGCCCGTGTGGTGATCGACCTCTCCGGTCGGCCCGCAAGCGTGGTCGAGCTTGGCCTGGTGCGGGAGCGGATCGGGGATGTTGCCTGTGAGAACGTCGAGCACTTCTTCCAGTCGCTGGCGATCACGCTGCGCTGCGCTCTGCACGTGGACGTCCTGCGAGGCCGCAATGATCACCACCGCGCCGAGGCGGCCTTCAAGGCACTTGCGCTTGCCCTCCGGGATGCCACTGCGCTGCGAGAGTCCGGTGCGATACCCAGCACCAAGGGAGCGCTGTGATGGCTGCTGAGGTCGCGATCATCGATACCGGCGTCGCCAACATCGCGTCGATGCAGGCCATGTTGTCGTGTCTGGGCTGCACCGTCGCGCTGACTCGAGCGGCGATCGATGTCGAGCGGGCCGAACATGTCGTGCTGCCGGGCGTCGGTGCGTTCGAAGCCGGGATGGATGTGCTGTCCTCCACCGGGCTGATCACGCCGCTCACAGAGCGCATCGACGCCGGCCGTTCCACCCTGGCGGTCTGCCTTGGCATGCAGATGCTCTGCGAGGCAAGCGAGGAGTCACCCGGTGTGCCTGGACTTGGAATCATCCCGGGTACCGTCCAACGTTTCCCCGATGCCGTGCAGATCCCGCAACTCGGTTGGAATCGTGTCACTGCTGAGACCGAAGTCATCCCGGAGCCGGGCGACGCATACTTCGCCAACTCCTTTCGCTTGCTCGAAGTCCCGGGTGACGGCTGGAATGCCGCGTTCACGGACTACGGCGGGCCATTCGTCAGTGCGCTCAGACGACGCAACGTTCTGACGTGCCAGTTTCATCCTGAGCTCTCCGGCGCATGGGGACGTGCGCTCCTGCGGAACTGGCTCGATGGCGCATCGTTCTCGGCCTCTTTGGACGAGGAGGCTGCGTCATGCTGACGACCCGGATCATTCCATGCCTCGATGTTCGCGATGGCCGCATCGTCAAGGGTGTTCGCTTCCAGGGGCTGCGCGATGCCGGAGATCCCGCCGAGCGAGCCGCGGCGTACGAAGCCCAGGGCGCCGATGAATTGGTCATCCTGGATGTCTCGGCGACCACCGACAACCGTGATACCGCGGTCGCGACTGTCGAGGCCGTGCGGGCGGTGCTCAGCATCCCGCTGACCGTGGGTGGAGGTGTGCGGACGACCGATGACGCTGCACGCCTGCTTGGCGCCGGCGCGGACAAGGTCGGTGTGAATTCCGCGGCGGTCCGCGATCCATCATTGGTTGCACGGCTGGCCGATCGCTTCGGGTCGCAGTGCACGGTCGTCGCGATCGATGCCGCCCGCGAAGGCGATTCGTGGTGCGTCGTCACCCGTGGTGGCAGCCAGCGGGAGAACCTCGATGCGTTGGAATGGGCATCGAAGGTCCAGTCGCTCGGTGCTGGCGAGATTCTCCTGACGAGTTGGGATCGCGATGGAACGCGCGACGGCTACGACCTCGATCTGCTCCGAGCAGCCGCGGGTGTCGCACGCATCCCGATAATCGCGTCCGGCGGTGCGGACACCGTTGCGCACATGATGGAGGCGGTTGAGGCCGGTGCGCACGCCGTGCTTGCCGCATCGATCTTTCACGACGCACTCACGACCGTCGCCGATGTCAAGCGCGCTTTGCGCCCGATGGGCATGGAGGTACGGCTGTGATCATTCCGTCCATTGACTTGATGGGTGGACGTGCCGTGCAGCTGATCTCGGGTGAGAAGCTCGAGATCGATGCCGGTGATCCGAAGCCGATCGCAACGAAGTTCGGACTCGCGGGTGATGTCGCCGTGATCGATCTCGACGCCGCCAAGGGCGAGGGAGAGAACGGTGAGACGATTCGCGAGCTGCTCCGTCACTGCTCTTGCCGGGTTGGTGGCGGGATTCGTAGCGTCGAACGCGCCGTTGCGTGGCTGGATGCCGGAGCGTCGAAAATCATCATCGGGACGGCGGCGACGCCCGAGCTGCTGCGCGAACTGCCGGCAGAGCGCGTCATCGTGGCCCTTGATGAACGCGATGGAGCAGTCGTTGACCAGGGGTGGCGCAACAGCACCGGCAGGAACGTGCTCGATCGCATGCGTGAGTTGCAAGGCCTCGCCGGGGGCTTCCTCGTGACCTTCGTCGAGGTTGAGGGCAGCATGCAGGGGCTGCCGGTCGAGCGGATCGCAGAACTTGTCGCAGCCGCGGGCGATGCCCGCGTGACCGTTGCCGGCGGCGTCTCATCCGTCGAGGACATTGCCGAGGCAGACCGACTCGGCGCCGATGTCCAGGTGGGAATGGCCTTGTACTCCGGCCGCGTCGATCTCGCCGACGCACTGACCGCTCCGCTGCGCACGGATCGGGACGATGGCCTGTGGCCAACAGTCGTGTGTGATGAGGCCGGTGTTGCACTTGGTTTGGTCTACTCCAGCGCTGAAAGTGTCCGAGAGGCGGTCAAGCTTCAGCGCGGCGTCTACTACTCCCGCTCGCGACAGGAGATCTGGCGGAAGGGCGAGAGCAGTGGGGCGACGCAGCAGCTTTTGCGGATCACGCCCGACTGTGATCGTGATGCGCTGCGGTTCACCGTTCGCCAGGAAGGCACTGGGTTCTGTCACACCGGCGACCGAACGTGCTTCGGCTCGGTCGAGAACATCGGCTGGCTGTACTCGAGGTTGCGGGATCGCCTTCGAAACGCGCCGCCGAATTCCTACACCGCTCGGCTGGCATCTGAGCCGGGTCTGCTTCGCGCGAAGCTCGTCGAAGAGGCCGGTGAGCTTGCCGACGCGACCACACCGGACGAAGTGACCTGGGAAGCGGCAGATCTCCTCTACTTCACGCTGGTTGCCATGGCACAGGCGAATGTCTCACCCGACGCCGTCCAGCGCATGCTGGCGGATCGAAGCCGCAAGGTCACCCGTCGGCCGGGTAATGCCAAGGAGCCGACGTCATGACGCGGCTGCAGACCATCAGCGCAAGTGACTTCACACCCGATCGCACCAGTGGTATCGACAGCGCAACGCTGAGCGCAGCCGGGGACATCGTGAGCAGCGTCCGAACCGGTGGCGAGCAAGCACTGCGCCGGTATGCCGAGCAGTTCGGCGAGCGAGTCGCCGGCGAGGCGCTGCTGCTTGGGCCTGATGTCATGCAGGCTGCCCTCGACGGACTGGATATGAACTCCCGCGCCGTCCTCGAACGGGCGCACACCCGCATCCGTGACTTCGCGGCGGCTCAGAAGCGCAGCCTCAAGGCTCTGGACGTGGAGATCGAGGGCGGACGGGCAGGGCACACCATCGAACCGATGGAACGGGCAGGCTGCTACGTCCCCGGCGGTCGCTACCCGTTGCCGTCCACCGCGCTGATGACCGTCACGTCTGCGCGTGAAGCAGGATGCGCAACGGTCGTCGCGGCGTCCCCATGTCCCGGCCCGGAAGTCCTCGCGGCATGTGCTGTTGCTGGCGCCGACGGGGTGCTCGCAGTTGGGGGAGCACACGCGATCGCCGCACTCGCCTACGGCGTTGGTCTCGAAGCGCCGATGGACATTATCGTCGGCCCCGGCAACCGTTGGGTCACCGCCGCCAAGCGACTCGTCAGCGGCGATGTCGCCATCGACATGCTGGCCGGCCCCTCGGAACTCCTCGTTCTGGCTGATGGCACCGCGGATCCGGCGCTGATCGCTGCGGATCTGCTTGCCCAGGCCGAGCATGACACCGACGCCCGGCCATACCTTGTGACCGATACTCCGGAGTTGATCGAGCAGGTCAACGCGGCGCTTGAGAAGCAGCTCGCGGAGCTCGACACCGCGGCAACCGCGGAGGTCGCGCTGCGGAACGGCGCAGCCATCCTGACATCCGACCTGGAGCAGTCCATCGCCGTGACGGATCGGTGCGCTCCCGAGCATCTCGAAGTGCACACCCGCGACGCTCGCGAGGTCGCGTCACGCATCCGGCACGCAGGTGCGGTCTTCGTCGGCTCCGCGTCGGCGGAAGTCTTCGGCGACTACGGCGCCGGTCCCAACCACACCTTACCGACCGGCGGCACCGCGCGGACGACGGGTGGACTCAGCGTCCTCACCTTCCTCCGTGTCCGGACGTGGCTGGAGGTGGATGCTGCTGCGTCCCGCACGCTTGCGGGCGATGTCGCGGCCCTCGCCGACATGGAGGGGCTCGCCGGGCACGCTTCATCCTGTCGCGTGCGCTCAGGCTGAGCGCGCCTTCCAGCGCAGCCCCAGATTGAGGATGCGCTGCATCAGGCGCGGGTACTCGTATCCCGCCGCGGCTGCTGCCTCGGCGAACTCGGCGTCGTACGCCAGATCCGGGTTGGGGTTCGACTCGATGACCACCGCACGTCCTGACGGAGTCAGCCGCAGATCAAACCGTGCGTAGCCGGATTGTTCAAGGGCCTTGTATGCACGGCGACACGTGCGCTCGACACGTGCCCGGACGACGTCATCAATGTCTTCCGCGGGGCCAAGCGTGAGTCCGACGCGCTCCTGGTACTCCGAGTCCCATTTCAGTCGCTGGGTCGCGATGCGCGGAGCGCCTTCTCGAAGCTCGGTGATCCGCATCTCCCACAGCGGGAACGTTTCGAGCCGTTCGTTGCCCAGCATCCCGAGGTACAGCTCCCTGCCCTCAATGTAGTCCTCGACGATGGCATCTGTTCCGATGCTTTCGTGGATGTACGCCACGCGCTCCGCCAGCTTCTCGTCGCTCGACACGACCGACGCCTGGGAGATGCCGGCCGATCCGTGCTCGACAAGCGATTTGACGATCAGCGGGAACGTGAGCCGGTTCGGACGCCGAATCGTCCTGCCTCGCGGCACGATCATGAAGTCTGGCGTCGGGATGCGATGATGCCGCAGAATCTTCCGCTGCAGCGCCTTGTTGTTGCTGAACATCATGCCGACTGGATTGCAGCCCGTGTAGGCAATGCCGGAGAGCTCGAGATGCCCGAGCATGTATGCGACGAACCGCGGGTGTCCAGCAAACTGCTCCATCAGGTTGAAGACGATGTGCGGGCGGACCTCGGCGATCTCGGCGTCGAGCTGATCAAGGCCCTCTTCGATCCCGAGCGTGAAGACCTCATGGTCCAGCTCGCGGAGCCCGATCATGACGTCGTAGTCGGTCTTCCACGGTGCATCCGCCGCCGCACGTTCATCCTCGATCGTGTCCGGAGGCACGAGGTCGGGAAGAGTCATCATGAGGATGCGCTTGCGCTTCACAATTTGATCCAGTGGCCGCCCGCGTTCAGTTGATTCATCGTCTGCACAGCGAGAAGCACAGCAGTTTCCCGAACCAACTGGCCCTCGTCGGCTTCCGCATCCACCCGCAGCCCATGTTCGCGGCAGCGATCGATCATCTCGCCGTACACCTCGTTGATGGTGTACTTGTACTGCCCGGTCCACCGGGACACGCTCGACAGGACTTCCTTGCGGTGCCGGCGGAGGAATGTGGCAGCCGCAGGGCCGGTTTCGGCGGCGAACAGCCGTCGGAGATCGCGGACATAGACGTCCGGTTCATCCAGTGCATACCGACTTTGGCGTGCACGGTAGTGTTCGCGCAGGCTCATCGTGATATCGCGCAGCGCGTGCACGCGGCCGCGGGAGCGCAGCTTGGGCCGCTGGTCGCTGATTTCGTGCATCAGTTCATCGACATACTCCAGCTTGCGCAGTGCCGGCCATGTGGCGTACCGCTTGCGCCAGCTGGAGTGGGGCGTCAGCCACACGGCGAATGTCTCGGCGAAGTCTTCGTCCGGATGTGCCTGGGCGTAGTTGTTGTCGATGTGCAGGACATAGCTGCGGCTGTACGGACGGGGCCGGTACGCATCTGGATAGGGCTGAGATGAGCGCCCGAACAGCTGCTGCCAGCGCCGCCGGCGATGCAGCCCGTATGCGAACTGCAGCGTGTGGCCACATTCATGCCGGAGAAGCTTCATGCACTGCTTCGCCGTGCCGCCCTCGACCTCGAGCATCATCTTCTTCTCAAGCCGCGACAGCCGGGGATGAGCGAGATAGAACGGCAGCGCAATCCCGGGGACGTCTGTCGGAGCAAACCACTCGTCTGACAGCCAGAAGTGGGGTCGAAATCGGAACCCGCGTCTGTCCAGCTCGTCATGAAGCTGCGCGACATGCCGCTCCAGCGCCGTGCCCTCGATCTTCAGACCGAGGTCGCACAGACGGACGTCCAGCAATTCCTCGTCGGACATCCTCTCCCACCGGCGTCGGGCCATCGCTGCACCATACCGAGATCGCGGCGTACAGTGGAGGGTGCTGGAGGTGGCCTCATGCAGATGTTCGTCGGAACCAGCGGCTACAGCTACAAAGAGTGGAAGGGGACCTTCTACCCCGATGGCACCAAGCCGGCCGAAATGCTGTCGTACTACTTGACGCAGCTGCCCGCCGTGGAGATCAACAACACCTTCTATCGCATGCCAACGGAGAAGGTCCTGTCTGGCTGGGCGGAGCAGACGCCCGACGACTTCCGATTCTCCATCAAGGCATCACGCCGTATCACGCATATGAAGCGGCTCAAGGGTGTCGAGGAGGACGTCAGCTTCCTGCTGTCCTCTCTCGAGACGCTGGGAGCTCGACTGGGGGCACTGCTCTTCCAGTTGCCACCAAACTTCAAGAAGGACATCGAACGGATCGAGGCGTTCTTCCAACTGCTCCCGCCGGGGACACCCACGGTCTTCGAGTTTCGCCATGACTCATGGTTCGACGAGGAAACTGCCCAGGTGCTCCAGGCGCACAGCTGTGCGTGGTGCGTTTCCGATGTGGACGATGAGGATTCACCAGAGCTTCGTATGACCGCCCCAAGCGGCTACGTGCGACTGCGGCGGGAGTCCTACACCAGCAAGGCGCTTCAGACGTGGCACGAGCGCATTGCCGCAATGCCATGGGAGAAGGCATTCGTCTTCTTCAAGCACGAAGACGAGGCCCGCGGCCCCACGTACGCGGCGGAATTTCGTTCGATGGGCGACTCATGACAGCCCCAGCGTGCGTTCCATCGTCCGCGTGATCGACTGCCGCGTCACGCGAAACCCGTCCCACGGATCAGGGCCAGCCAGGCGCTCGTGCATGGTGCTGACGGTGAACGTCTCCGGTCGTGTGTCGGCGTGCAGTTCGGCCCATCGCAGTGGGGCGGAGACGGTTGCATGGTCGTGCGCCCGCACCGCGTACGGAGCGACCGTGGTCGCACTCCGCTGGTTGCGCAGATAGTCGATGAAGACGCGATCAGCTCGCCGCGATTTGGCAACGGTGGCGACGAAGTTGCTCGGCGCCTGCTTCGCCAGATCCTTGGCGATGGCGTGGACGAAACGCTTGACATCACTCCAGCTGCGTCGACGCTGCAGTGGCACTACCAGATGGACACCGTTTCCACCGGACGTCTTGACGTAGCTCGTGAGCTCCAGGCTTTCGAGGTACGCCCGCACGAACCGTGCGCTTTCGACGACGTGCTCCCACAGGACTCCCGGGCCCGGATCGAGGTCGAGTACGAACTGATCGGGATGGGCCGGGCGATCCTCGCGCGCGCCCCACTGGTGAATCTCGAGAACACCCATCTGGGCGAGACCGATGAGGCCTGTCATGCCATCGAGTGCCAGATATGGCTCTGCAACTCCGTGCTCGGCGATTGGCGTCCCTCGTATCCCCTTCGGAAAGCCATCACCCACGTGCTTCTGATAGAAGCGTTGGCCTTCGACACCGTCCGGGCAACGCACGATGCTCAGCGGGCGCCCGGCAATGTGGGCGAGCATGCGCTCCGCGGCACGTTCGTAGTACCGGGCGACGTCTCCCTTCGTGACACCAACCTCCGGAAAGACAATCCTGTCGGGATTGGAGACGCGGACACCTCCGATCATCGCATCACCAGGTGCGCTCGACAGGCGCACCACGGCTGGGGCCGGTGCTGCGTCTGATAGATGAGCGACGGCGGGATGAGGTGCACGCACGACTTCGGTCGGCCGAAGATCCTCGCGTACTCCGAGGAAGACCGGATGACGCACCACGCCGTCGTGTGTCCACGCTCCATACTCCACCTGGACGACAACCGTGGGCTCCACCCACCTCACGCCCCGGGCGTCAGGGCCGCGCGGCGGATGTGCATATGGTGGAGCCTCGATCACCTGTGCGCGCAGGCGAGTGCCAAGTTCCTGCAGGGTAGCTTCATCAAATCCTGATCCGACCCGGCCGCTGTAGACCAGATGGCCTTCCGGCGCATGGTGCCCGATCAGCAACGCCCCAAAGCCGGTGCGGCCTGCCTCGGCTTCCGTGAAGCCCCCGACGACGAACTCCTCACAGTGCCGGAACTTCACTTTGATCCATGTCTGCGAGCGGCGCTGCTCATACTTTGCATCCGCGCGCTTGCAGATGATGCCCTCCAGCCCCGCCGCTTCGGCCTCTTGGGCCACAACTGGTCCATTCGACGGGATGTGCTCGTTGAATCGGAGCGTTGGCGCCGCCCCCGGCGTCTCCTTCAGCAGTGATGTGAGCACGTGCTTGCGCTCGTCGAGACGACACCGCGTGAGGTCATGCCCATCAATGTGCATGAGATCGAAGAGGAAGTACGTAAAGCTCCCGCGATCTCCTGAAGAGATCGATCGCTGCAGGGCACCGAAGTCCGCGATGCCATGGCGGTCGAGGACGACGATCTCGCCATCCAGAATGGCGTTGTCTGTCGGCAGGGCCCGTAACTTGCCCGCAACGCCGGGGAATCGGTCGGTCCAGTCGTGACCGTTGCGCGTCAGAAGGCGCGGCACGCCATCCTTCACGACCGCAATCAGTCGGTAGCCATCATGCTTGATCTCATGCAGCCACTGTTCTCCCTCGGGCGCTGCCGCCTCCGTGGTCGCGAGCTGTGGTTTGAATGCTCTCGGCTGTGTCGCGGGCCGCGCACCAGATGGCAGATCGACATCGGGGGTACGCACCGGCGCAGACGCCCGGGCAGACGCTGTTGCGACAGCATGTCCGTCCGTCCAGACGGCATCTGCATCCCCAGCGATCTGTTCGAGTGTTCGTCCGCTGAGAACGCTCTTCGTCGCTTCGCGCAAGACGTTGTAGACGTGCCGCGGCGTGGCATGTTCGTCCTGCTTCTTGAGCAGCAGCCAGTTCCGTTCATCATCCTTCAGGCGTACGAGCGCCCATGTACCGGAGAGCTTCTGGCCGAAGAGCCGGAATTTCAGGTCGCCGCGGATATAGCCCTGCGCGGGATCGCCGATCGGTTCCCACTCGCCAGCATCCCAGACCATGACGGTGCCGCCGTACGCACCCGCAGGGATGACGCCTTCGAACTGCGCAT
>JBCBTA010000046.1:0-13061 GCA_039818905.1 Planctomycetota bacterium | reverse complement strand
GGATGCAGTCATCTTCGAGCTCGGTGCACCAGCCGTGCATCATGACTGGTCCTCGCTGCGGACGGATCCGAGCGATGTCTCAGGCAACCTTGCGCGCATCAAGCAGCTCGCGTGGGACCAGCAGCGCCGGCGGATTGGAACCGCTCTCGTTCGCTTCGGAGACTGGAACATGGACCCGCACCAGGTGGGTGCCGGCTACCACCAGCAGTACAACAAGATCTTCATCACCGCAGGCGCGCTGCGCCCGCCCTTCTTCAACCCCGCCGCCGACCCCGCCGTGAACTTTGGAGCTGTCGGCCACACGATTGCACACGAACTCGGCCACGCCCTCGACGACCAGGGATCACAGTTCGATCGGCACGGCGCACTGCGCGACTGGTGGACTGCAGCCTCGCGCGAAGCGTACGAGCAGCGCACCCGCGCACTCATCAGGCAATACGCGTCCTATGTTCCCATCGAGGGCACGCCCCTGAACGCGGAGCAGATGATCGGCGAGATCGTCGGCGACCTGACAGGCACCATCATCGCGTACAGGGCGTACCAGTTGTACATCGATGACCACGGCGAGCCACCGACGCTCAGCGGATACACCGGCAATCAGCGCTTCTTCATGGCAACAGCCCAGCAGTACCGAATGATCACGACCGAAGAGGTGCTGCGCAACATTGCGCTCCACAGTGCACATCCGCCATCGGAGTACCGTATCAACGGCGTGCTGACGAATTTTGATCCGTGGTACGCGGACTTCTCCGTGACCCCGAATGCTGCGATGTTCACGCCTCCAGCGACCAGGGTGCGGCTGTGGTAGCCGCCGCGATGCGCCGAAAGACGTAAGGTGCACCGCCTCAACCGCCAACTCGGTGTCACCCAAGCCGTCTCACTTGGGCTCGGGTCCATCCTGGGCACGGGTGTCTTCATCAGCATCGCCCTCGGAGCAGACGCCGCCGGCGGCTGGGTCGTCCTCGCGACCGTCATCGCCGCGTTGCTCGCAACGAGCAATGCGCTAAGCAGCGCGCAGCTCGCCGCCGCCATGCCGATCAGCGGCGGCACCTACGAGTACGGCACCCGACTTCTACACCCATTTGTCGGCTTCGCCGCGGGCTGGCTCTTTCTCTGTGCCAAGAGCGCGTCCGCTGCGACCGCTGCACTCGGATGCGCGACGTACACCCTCCGGCTGCTCGATATCGATAGCGCTCCCTGGACCATCACGATCGCGATCACATCGACTGCCGGACTGACCCTGCTCGTCCTGACCGGCATTCGAAGATCGAGCACGATCAACGCGATCATCGTCACCATCACCGTGCTGGCACTTCTTGCACTTGTCATTTCAATCACCACCGTCACCGACCAGCCGCTGAACCGCGGACGACTCGGTCTCGATCAGTCGCCGGATGTCGGGCTGCTCACCGCGTCCGCATTGATGTTCGTCGCCTTCACGGGCTACGGCAGGATCGCCACGCTCGGGGAAGAAGTGCGCGACCCTCAGCGCACCATTCCCAGGGCCATCATCGTGACGATGATTATCGCCACAGCTCTGTACATCACGGTGGCTGCGGCAGCGGTCGTCGCCCTCGGCGCGGACGGACTCGCGGCATCCATCGGAGGCAAAAGCGCTCCGCTCGAAGCCGCGGCTCAGACGACCGAACTGCCCTGGCTTCCGCGGCTCGTCGCTCTCGGGGCAGTCACCGCCATGCTGGGCGTGCTGCTGAATCTGATCCTCGGCACGTCACGTGTCCTGCTGGCGATGGGGCGTCGCGGCGACATGCCCGCGCTCTTCGGACGTGTCGATGCAAAAGGCCGCGCACCAGCACCCGCAACAATTGCTGTCGGCTTCGCCATCATCGCGATCGTTTCCGTGGGTTCGATCACGTTGGCGTGGTCTTTCAGTGCATTTACCGTGCTTCTGTACTACGCCATCACCAATCTCGCAGCGCTGCGCCTGCCCGTGGCCCAGCGCCTCTTCCCGCGCTGGATCGCGGCGACGGGTCTCGTGGTCTGTTTCGGACTGGCGTGGTGGGTGGAGCTGCGCGTCTGGCTCACCGGCCTCGGCGTGCTGGCCGTCGGCTACGTCGTCCGTTGGGTGTGTCATCGACTTCGTGCGTCGAGCACACCGACGAAGGACTCAACCGAACATCGATCAAGATGAACCGGTCTCCCGCCGGACGACGAGCGTCCGAGCAAGCACGTCATACATCGATCGATGCCGTGCCGTCGTGAAGAGCGGCACCAAGAAGAGCCCGACAAGAACCCACACCAGCACCAGCCCACCGAGCTGCCACCCATGGGGTGGCTCTTCCGGCGCGGGCCATCCTTCGATGCGCCACAGGCAGGTGTGAGCGAGCTCCCATGGGACGAGCTTGATGCCCGAGCGCAGCAGACTCTGACCCAGCGACATCCGGCGGCCATCCACACCCTGCACGATGAGCGACATGACACGCTTGCCGATCGTCGCCTGCCCGCTCGACTGTTCGCAGAGGGCGAAGTACAGCCAGACGGGCACGGTCAGCACGAGCAAGCCGGTCAGTTGTCCACGGAGCGGGGTCGCAAAGAGAGAGGCGACGAGATCGGAGGGCAGGAGCGCGAAGACGGCCGAGATGACGGCGATGAAGACCGCGAGTACGACATAGTCAACAGCGAACGCAGCGAAGCGTCGCCACGGAGAAGGGAATCGCGACCGTGAGTCCGCCTCTGCCATCTGCCTGCAACGGCCTCAGCTCCGCTCGACCTTTCGCGTCACCGCGCGCCCAAGCTTGTCAGCGCACTCGCGCACGACGTCATAGATGTCCTCGCCGCGGGCATCAACCACATCAGGCTGCTCACCGGCAAGGCGATACTCCATCAGACACCGCATGTCATCCGGACCGCTGCGGCCGCTCTTGTCGTCGCGCAGATGCACCTCGACGCGCGTGACGCGATCACCGGTCGAACCCGGAAGCGCCCCCTCAATCGAACGCTCAACGTGCTCCGCGAGAGCTGCACTGCCTTCGATGTCGCCGTAGTTGATCTGGACCTTCATTCCAACCTCGATTCGTGCACGCAGTCCAGCAAGGACTGCGACCCCGGTCACCCCGGCACACCGCCGGATCCCGAACATGTGGACGCCCGGGAATCTCTCTGCCCTTCACAAGGTTAAGTCCGCCCCCACGGCCGGTCCATGAGGCCGTAGCATCAGGCCAGAAACACGTACCGCGGAGCCTCATTCATGCCTCATCTGTCGCGTTCGCTCATCGCCGGACTCGTTGGTCTCCACGCCGCCGCAGCCCTGTTGCTTGCCCAGCCGGTGGAGAACCGCGCGCCGCAGCCACGCGATGTCACGCCGCGCGGCCCACTCACGCTGGAGGAACAGGCCACCATCAGCACCTTCGAGCAGGTCGCGGCATCGGTCGTCTACATCGACACCGCCGCCATCGTGCAGCGGCGCACCTTCTTCGGACCAACCCGCGAACAGATCGAGGGCACCGGCTCCGGGTTCATCTGGGACGCCGAGGGCCACGTCGTCACCAACTTCCATGTGGTTGAGGGATATCGCAGCTACCAAGTCTTCCTTGCAGACGGCTCCGTCTACGACGCCGAACTCGTCGGCGTCGCGCCTGATGAGGATCTCGCCGTGCTGCGCATCGACGTCGAAGGCAAGGCGCTTTCGCCCATCCCGATTGGCACATCCGACGATTTGCGCATCGGCCAGAAGGTCCTCGCCATCGGCAACCCGTTCGGACTTGACCAGACGCTGACGACAGGCGTCGTCAGCGCCCTGGGTCGCACCATCATGTCGCGCAGCAACAACGAGATCGACGGCGTCATCCAGACCGACGCCGCGATCAACCCCGGCAACTCCGGGGGCCCGCTGCTCGATTCCGCCGGACGCCTCATCGGCGTTAACACCGCCATTCGCAGTCCGACGCGGGCCTCCGCCGGCATCGGCTTCGCCGTGCCCGTCGATACCGTCAACGACATCGTGCCCGAACTCATCGCCTTCGGCGAGAAGCTCACACCCGTCCTCGGCATCCGCACCTATCCCACGGACTGGCGACGCACTCTCGGCTTCGCACGAGGTGTCCTCATCGCCGGAATCGAGCCCGACGGTCCGGCGGACAAGGCCGGACTCCGACCCAGCCAAGAACTCCGAGGCCAGCGGATCGTCCCCGGTGACCTCATCCTCGCCATCAACGGTACACGGGTGGACTCCCTCCGCGAACTCCGGCTGGTGCTCAGCCGCTCGGAAGCAGGCGATACCGTCATGCTCTCCGTCTACCGGGACGACGACGTCATCGAGCTGGAGGCGCAGGTCGCCGCTCCACGCCGTCGCTAGTTCCACTTGAGACCTCTCCCACCCCTGTCGATACACTCGACGCGTCCAGCCGGACCGAGGTGTGATGACCCACGAGACCGCTTCGCTGAAAGTGCTGCTGATCCAGGTACGGGAAGTGCCCGAGGTCGCTGCGCACGAGTGCCTGAGCCTGCGCGAGGTCAGCGGCCTCGACCCCGAGCAGATCGACACCGCCAACGCCGTGCTCGACCCACCCATCGAGTGGCGCCGCATCGAGCGGGCCGACGCCGTGATCATCGGTGGGGCCGGACGGCATTCCGCGGTAGACAACGACCCCTTCACCGACCATCTCATGGGCCTCGTCCAGCGCATGGTCGAGGAGAACGTCCCCCTCTTCGGCTCCTGCTGGGGCCACCAGTTCATCGCCCGGGCACTCGGCGGCCATGTGATCCATGATCCGTCCAACTCCGAGGTCGGCACGCACGAGGTCTTCTCGACCGATGCCTCCTCCGAGGATCCGGTCTTCGACGACTGCCCGCGCAAGTACCCGGTCCTCATGGGTCACCTCGATCGCGTCGTCGAATTGCCCGACCGTGCCATCGAACTTGCCTACAGCCATCGCTGCCGCAACCAGGCCTTCCGCATCGAGGGGCGTCCCGTCTGGGGCACGCAGTTCCACGCCGAGCTGAGCCCGGAGCGACTCGTGGAGCGGCTCAGCCGCTACCGCCAGTACGCCCCCAGCGATGACGAATTCGAAGAGATCCAGCGGAGCGTGCGCCCCACCCCCGAGGCGCAGCAGATCATCCACCGCTTCCTCGAGTACGCCGCGACGCGCTGAGCCCCGTCCCACCCCCCTTGACGCACACACTACGCTAGGGATTCGAATGGGCACCCAGAACGTCAGATCGGGTCAGACCGGTGAGGAGCGTCGCGAATTCACCCGGGCGCTGCTGCGCGATGTCGAAGCGCTCGAGGTCATGCTCGATCGCGGCATGATCGAGTCCGGCGTCAACCGCATCGGCGCAGAGCAGGAGATGGCCATCATCGACCGCTCCGGCCGTCCCTTCCCCATCAACGACCAGCTGCTCAACGACCTGCACAGCGACTTGTTCACCACCGAGCTGGGCAAGTTCAACATCGAATACAACCTCGACCCCATCGCCTTCGGCGGCGAGTGCCTCAACGTGATGGAGGATCGCATCAACGCGATGCTCGCCCAGATCCGGGCCGTCGCGCACAAGCATGGCGCACAGATCGTCATGGCAGGCATCCTCCCGTCGATCGCCAAGGACGACCTCGGCCTCGACAACCTCTCAGACCGACCTCGCTACCGCGCTCTCAACGAAGTGCTCAACCGCATGCGCGGCGGGCCCTACGAGCTGCGCATCAACGGCGTCGATGAGCTCAGCGTCACGCATGACTCCGTGATGCTCGAGGCGTGCAACACCAGCTTCCAGGTGCATTTCCAGGTCAGCCCGTCCGAGTTCGCGCACAAGTACAACATCGCGCAGGTCGTCGCCGCACCCGTCCTCGCCGCGGCGTCGAACTCACCCATGCTCTTCGGGCGTCGGCTTTGGCACGAAACCCGCATCGCGCTGTTCGAGCAGTCGATCGACACGCGCTCCTCGTCCTCCAGCATGCGCGAGTTCCAGGGACGCGTCTCCTTCGGAACCGACTGGGTCCGCGACAGCGTGCTTGAGATCTTTCAGGAGGACGTCGCGCGATTCAAGCCGCTGTTCCCCATGGACCCCGAGCAGGATCCGCTGGAGGTCATCGAGCAGGGCGGCGTTCCCAAGCTGCGGGCACTGTGTCTGCACAACGGCACCGTCTACCGCTGGAACCGCGCGTGCTACGGCAGAACCGGCGGTCGCCCGCACCTGCGCATCGAGAACCGCGTGCTGCCCTCCGGCCCGACGCCCGCTGACGAGGTGGCCAATGCCGCACTGTGGTTCGGGCTGATGCGTGGCATGTCGGAGACCTATCCCGATATCACCACCGAGCTCTCCTTCGACGATGTGCGGGCCAACTTCATCGCCGCCGCACGTCAGGGACTCGACGCCCAGTTGCACTGGATCGGCGGCATCACCGTCCCCGCACGCGAACTGATCGCACTGAAGATCCTGCCGCTGGCGCAGCGCGGTCTGGAAGCAGCCGGCATCTCCGGCACGCAGATCGATCGCTACCTCGGCATCATCCAGGATCGCGCTTCCGTCGGGCAGACCGGCAGCATCTGGATGCTCAAGTCCTACGCCGGCATGCCCAAGCGCACCACGCGCGGCGAGCGCATGTGTCGCCTCAGCACCGCCATCGCACGGCGGCAGCTGCACGGCACGCCCGTCCACACGTGGAAGCCCATCGACGAGTCTGAGTTCGAGGGCGACAAGCAGCACATCATGACCGTCGGCCAGTACATGACGACGGACCTCTTCACCGTGCATCAAAATGACGTTGTCGATCTCGTCACCAATCTGATGGACTGGAAGCACATCCGCCATGTGCCCGTCGAGGATGATGACCACAGACTCGTCGGACTCGTCTCCCATCGCGATCTGCTGCGACATCTCGGACGCGCCCGCGATCGCGAAGATCTCGATGCCCGGCCCGTCAGCGAGATCATGAAGCCCGATCCGATCACCGTCTCACCGCAGAGCACCACGCTCGAGGTGATCAACGTCATGCGAACGCACCAGATCTCGTGCCTGCCCGTAGTCGAAAACGACAGGCTCGTCGGCGTCATCACGGAACACGACCTGATGCAGATCGCCGCTCCACTGCTGGAGCGGTTCCTCAGCGACTGACGCCCGTCCGCGACGCACGATCCCCGCTACAGTGTGGGTCATTCGTACCACTCGGCGTGGAGTCCGCCATGCGCGTCCTGCCTCTCGGCGTTGGAGACGCCTTCACAACTCGAAGCTTCGGCACAAGCGCCATCGTCGAGGGGCCCGAGGGCTATCTGCTCATCGACTGCCCCGACCTGATTCACCGAGCAATCCTTGAGGCAACCTCCGCCGTCGGCTGGACCATCGACTCCAGCGATATCGACGACATCGTCCTGACCCACCTGCACGGTGATCACTGCAACGGACTCGAATCTTTCGCGTTCAAGCGCGTCGTACAGCGACTGCGCGGCGAGGCTTCCACGCTCCCGCGCCTGCACACCCACCGCGCCGCAGCTGATCGCGTCTGGGAGCGACTTGCGCCTGCCATGGATGCGCCGCTCAACCCCGGTGACCCCGCCTCCACGCTCGACGACTACTTCGAACTGCACCGCATCGAGCACGGCGTGCCTACCACCATCGCCGGACTCACCATCGAGACGCGCCCCACGATTCACCCCATCCCGACCATCGGACTGCGCATCAGTGACGGCACGCGCACGCTTGGATGGTCTGGTGACACCGCCTTCGACGAAGCCCACCTCGACTGGCTCTCCAGCGCCGACGTCATCGTGCACGAAGCCAACCTCGGCCCCGCGCACACGCACATCGATCTGCTCAATGCCCTCCCCGCCCAGCTGCGGGCCAAGATGCGCATCACGCACATCTACGACGAGTACGACCCGGCATCCTCGGACATTCCCGTCCTCGAGCCCGGCGTGCTCATCGACCTCTGAGCCGTCTCACCGGCCCACATACAGCACCGCGCCGCTGTGCGCCTGCACCGAGAGTGAGGATGCGGCACGTCGGGCACCATCCGGCAGTCGCGCCCCGAAGCGTCCATCCAGCGTCGCAACATGCCAGCCATCGCTCCGACCCGGCGCCTCCGGCAACGGGATCTCCCGCGGCTCCGGCGCACCGTTGAGCACCACGACCGCAGCGCTCCATTCGTCCGTGCCGTGGATGTCATCCACCTGAAAACCAATGGTGCCTTCCGGGAGTTGCAGCCCCAGGTCGTCGTCGAGGAAGCGCACCGCGCGCTTGATGTCTTCGGCGGTCGTCAGTCGGAACATCGGGTGCGCCGAGCGCATCGCGATTGCATCCCGGTAGAAGCGGAAGCGCCGATACCGCTCATCCTTGTCCGCCCAGCGAATGTTGTTGATCTGATCGCCGAGGTTGTAGGTGTTGTCCTCGCCCGCCTTCTGGCGACCGAACTCCTGCCCCGAGTGAATGAACGGAATGCCCTGACTCGTCATCAACGTCAGTACACCGAGACGGCTCATGCGATCGAACTCGGCCCGCCCGACGCGCGATGCCTTGCGCTTTCGCACCAGCTCCAGCCGATCCTCCAGCGTGTGGTTGTCGTGACACTCGATGTAGTTGATCGTCTCCATCGGCCCGTCCGCGAAGGACGTGATCCCGCCGACGATGCCGGACTTGACATCCGCCGTGTCCGTGCCGGCATTGAGAAAGCCGGTGTCATCCAGGTCAAAGACGCGACCGCGCAGTCCATCGCGAATCTCATCGTTGAAGACCGACCAGCCGCGGCTGCGCTGCTTGCCCTTGCTGTTGACCTCGATGCCCGCCGGACCACCCGCCCACGGCTCGCCATACACGAGAATCGTCGGATCGATTGCGTGCAGCTCCGACGCAACCGTCGCCATCGTCTCCTCGTCGATCAGCCCCATCAGGTCAAAGCGGTACCCGTCGATGCCATAGTGCTCGACCCAATACTTCACCGAATCGACCAGGAACCGGCGACCCATCGGCGACTCCGACCGGAACTCGTTGCCGCAGGCACTGCCGTCGAACGGTGCGCCATCGTTCTGCCAGCGGAAGTACTCGCGCGGCGCGAGCGCCATCAGCGACCGCAGCTTGCCGGGCCACTTCTCCGCATCATGGTTGTAGACGACGTCGAGCGTCACGCGCAGACCGTGCTCGTGCAGCGCCGACACCAGTCGCTTGAACTCGCGCACCGGCGCCTCGAGCTCCACACCGCTCGCATACCCCGGATGCGGCGCGTTGTAGTCGTTGGGCATGTAGCCCCACTCGTACTCCGGGTCGTACGGCATCGCAAAGGCATGCACCGGCATCAGCTGCACGACCGTCACGCCAAGCTCGAGAATGTGGTCCAGTCCCGTCGTCAGACTCGTTCCGTCGTACCGCGTGCCCGTCTGCGTCAGCCCGAGATACTTGCCCTGCCACTGTGGCCGAACACCACTCTCGGGATCGCGCGTGAAATCGCGAATGTGCAGCTCGTAGATGATCGCGTCGCGCGGATCCAGAGGCGGTCGCGGCGTGACCTCCGTCGCATCGGCGCACACGTACGCGCGGTCCGCGCGAATCAGACGTGCGTACGGATCGATGATGTCGCCCAGCCGCCGACCATCACGCTCGATCTCATACGCGTAGGACCAGCCCCGGAAGTCACCCTCCAGTTCGACGACGAAGACACCCCGCTCGCCCGGGTCCGGGGCGAGGTCGGCATCGATGATCGCACGTGTCCCGGGATCGGTGAGGCGGACGCGGACGCGATCCGCCTCCGCGAAAACCGCACATCGACTGCCGTCCGGCGTGTAGGTCACCCCGAGTGGGGTGTCCCCCGTTTCCTGCTGCGTACCCACGTCTCTGCGTCTCCTCTCAGCCCGAATGGGAGCCCATTGTACGGGGGACCCTGATGCCGACGGCGAGACCTGCACCGTCTGGCAGGGCCCTGCGGGGCCCCATCCACCCGGACTACACTCCGTGAGAATCAAGCTCGCTTCGACCTCTCGCCGATGGACTGCGCGTGAGCCGACACGCCCCGAATCACGACATCGACCTCGCCCGGAGGCTCGCGGTTCGCGCCGGCCTGGCCGGACTCGCCGCCTTCGGACTCTTCGGATGCGCCTCCTCCGGCCGCTCCGAGGAATCTGCCGACCTCCCCGATCCCATCTGGCCCGAGTCTCCCGTCAAGAAGCGGCAGCGCGAACGAGCCATGGCCGAGCGCACCACGCCCCCACCATCCAAGCGGTACGGCACGCCGGACGTCAGCGCCCCATCGGGCGTGATCCCCCGTTCCAGCTGGGCTGGCGGCAATCCCGTGCCGCGGCTGATGGATCGCATGCGTCCCGTCCGACGCATCACGCTGCATCACGACGGCATGAACGTCTTCACCAGCACCAACCGTGCTGACGCCGCCGAACGCATCGAGAACATCCGCAACGCCCATCGCAGCCAGAACTGGGGCGACATCGGCTATCACTACGTCGTCGATCCCGGTGGACGCATCTGGCAGGGTCGCCCGCTCACATGGCAGGGCGCCCACGTCGGGGGCCAGAACGAGCACAACCTCGGTATCTGCGTCCTCGGCAACTATGACCGCCAGCGCCCGACCAGCGTGCAGATCAACGCCATCGAGCGATTCGTGGCCCAGGAGATGAGCCGCTATCGCGTTGACGTCAGCCAGGTGTACACCCACCAGGAACTCGCCGCGACCGCCTGTCCCGGGCGGAACCTGCAGGCTCGCCTGGTCCAGCTTCGTCGCTACGGCGGCGGGCTCACCTAGCACCCCGTAGGCGGGGCTCACCGGGCGATTCTGCTGCCCCAGCCCACCCATTGATCCGACGGCTTCTGGCCCCGAATGCTCAGGCATTCGAAGCGGACGATGCGCCAGCCGTCGGCGAACTGACGCCAAGAGAACTCCCACGAACTGGTGACCTCGCCGGAGAACTCGCCGTGCTCCGTCGCGACGGTAAATCGCGTCCTGCCATGCGCGTCGTCATCGAGGATGGCACCGCGTGATCGGAACGACGCGCTGAGAACCTCCTGCTCCGCCCCCGCCGCCACACGCACCAGCCACGCCCGGTCCTGACCCACATCAGCCCCGCCGGATGCCAGCACGACACGCTCGCTCAGCATCCGCTCGACGCCCTGGACGTCACCGGCCACGAACCGCTCGACGAACTGCTCTGTCCGGTTCGTCAGCATCTCGCGCGTCGTCTCGACGCTCCGTGCCAAAAACACCACACCGACCGCCAGCAGTAGTGACACCGGGATGAGCGCCGCCCCGACCCTCCCCTTCCCCATGCGCTGCAGAACCATCGCCGCGACCAACCCGAGCACCACCAGCCCGATGGCCGTCAGCGTCGGTTGCTCAAACAGCAGCACCTCGTGCGTCGGTCCCGACGGCAGGTCCTCGACGTTCGCCCATTGCAGCCCCAGCACGGTGGTCATGTTCAGCATGCTCCATCATTCGCCGCACCTCGGCGCGAAGCGCATTTCCTGCGGCCAATCTCCGCACTCCTCCGATACCAGCAGGATGTGCGCGCCGTTCCGGCGTGTGGAGGTCACATGACGAGCTTCATCTCGGAATCCCCCGCCGCACCGCCCGATCAGGCGATCCTGAAGGCCAATCTCCAGGCTCTCGCGCGGCATGCCCCTCGACTCGTCCGCGAGTTGGAGCAGACCACACCGCGCCGAGACATCACCTTCAGCCCAAGTGAACAGGATGTCCTCACGGGCGAGCTCGACAGCCGCGCACTCGCCAGCCGCCGGCGCCCCCTCGACGAAGCCCGGCGGTGGGCCGACGGCATCGATCTCACCAAGGCCGGCGGTGTCGTCGTCCTCGGCTTCGGACTGGGCCACCACATCGGTGCCCTCGCCCAGCGCTGCCGTGGCATCAGCTGCATCGTCGTCTTCGAGCCCGACCTCGGGCTGCTTCGTGCGGTGCTGGAGCACATCGACCACAGCGCATGGCTCGCTCACGCGCAGCTGATCATGCTCACCGACGCCACCAACGCGTCGGTCATGTCCCAAGCAGTCTGCGGCCATGAGGGGCCGCTGGCCGTCGGCATCGAGTTCGTCGAACACCCTCCCAGCCGGCCGCGCCTGCGCGAGCATGCCTCGCGCTTCACAGAGACCTTCGCACGCGTCTTCGGGGCGCTGCGCACCAATGTCATCACCACGATGATGCAGACGGACGTCACGGTGCGCAACGAACTGATGAACGTTGAGCACTACGTCGGATGTCCCGGCATCGCCGACCTGACTGACATGTGCGCCGGCAAGCCGGCGATCGTCGTCGCGGCAGGTCCCAGCCTCGAGCGGAACATCCATCTGCTCACGTCACCCGGCGCACAGCAGCGGTGTGTGATCATCGCGGTGCAGACAGTGCTTCGTCAGCTGCTCGAAGCTGGCATCCGCCCCCACTTCGTCACCGCCATCGACTACCACGAGATCAGCAAGCGGTTCTACGAAGGACTGACCGCCGATGATGTCGAAGGCGTCACGCTCGTCGCCGCGGCTCGGGCCAACCCGGCCATCCTCGACGCGTATCCAGGTGACATCCGTATCCCCGAGGATGACTTCCTCGATGAGCTGCTGGGACCCGACTTCGCGCGGGACCGCGGTGCGCTGCCACCGGCGGCGACCGTCGCCCATCACGCCTACTACCTCGCGCGAGCCCTCGGCGCCGATCCGGTCATCCTCGTCGGCCAGGACCTCGCCTTCACCGATGGTCAGTACTACGCCAGAGGCGCAGCGATTCATGACGTCTGGGCTCCCGAGCTCAACGCATTCAACACTCTCGAGATGATGGAATGGCAGCGCATTGTGCGCACCCGTGCGACACTGCATCGCGCCACCGATCATCTCGGCCGCCCGGTCTACACCGACGAGCAGATGGCGACCTACCTCGCCCAGTTCGAGCGGGACTTCCTGCCCGACGTCGAGGCTGGACGCACAGTCATCGATGCGACTGAGGGCGGTGTGCAGAAGCGCCACACCACGGCCATGCCGCTGGCGGACGCTCTCGCGCAGTACGCCTCCGATGACGCGGCACAGGTCCCCGATGCGCTGCGGGCCACCCCGGTGCGCTCGACGCAGCGCCATGCGGACGCTGAAGCCCGCCTGGAGGACGTGCGCGGCGGCGTCAG